>CBDUQH010000013.1:0-17447 GCA_965369335.1 uncultured bacterium | reverse complement strand
TATAGGGTATAGGGTATAGGGTATAGGGTATAGGGTATAGGGTATAGGGTATAGGATAGACTGTGCTTCTGGGTGGAGAGCTCACGAGTGGTCGTGAGTTGTTGATCCAGAAGCAATTTTAACTATCCCAAAGAAAGGGAATGAACGATGAAGAAGATGATGTGGTTTGTACTAATTGTCCTTATGTTAGTGCCGTTGATGATGCCGGAAGTGGTTCATGCTGATCCTCCGCGTGAATGCTACGTAGAGGTGGGTACTGATGTATACACAAGTGGACCGTTATACGTCCGGACCGGACCATTTGAGGATTCTCGGATTTTGGCTACTGTTGCGCATGGGACTAAAATGCGGGCAAGACGTGTTGATTTTGTGGGAAACTGGGTCATCCCCTTTGGGTTTGATGAATCGTCCTTTTTCATGGTTGAGTATAATCCAACACAAAGCCTTTGGGGGCTAGTCGTTCGACGACTGGTGACACAAGACGGTAGTTGTACCACAGTAAACGTGACAGGACCTCGTTTTGATAATGAAGGAGCTGTTGTCGGATCGTATGTCTTATGTCATATGGATTTTGCGGTTGATCATGCGGTAACCTTCTATGTTCGGTCTATGGGTGAGGCATATTTTGATAGCACTGCCCGTGGAGATACTAGCTGGTTTGTGCCACAAGGTGTGTACAAGATTGACTTGTACAACCATGAAACTGGTGATGAACGTAGTCTTGAGGTTGGGCCTGACTGTGAGTTTGAGGAGATCCCTGAAACGGATGGCGTGGTAGCAGGTATCACTCGATATCAGGTGTTGGGTAGCATGGAATATGCAGATGCCATTGAGGCATGCCAAGAAATTGGGATGGAAATTCCTACCCCAGCACAGCGGCGTGGCATCCCTGTTACTCTTCGAGGTAGCACTTACTGGTGGACAAATGAGCGTGCTGAATTGACTCGCCGTCGGGTTGTGTTTTCTGTTCAAAATGGTGGTTTGACCTATCATCCTGAATGGTCTGAAGCTGGAACTGTTTGCGTCCTCCCCATGATTTCTGTTGGTGGTTAACGCAAGCACATCTCTATCGTCCTGAAATATTTATGACCCACTTGTGATCGGACAGGTGGGTCTTTTTGTATCCTATAGTTTGACTGGATGTGTTTCTAAAAGTATAATACCTAGGTTGAATTTACGGCTATCGCAGCCGATAAATTTGACGAACTTTAACAGGCGATGTGTTGTGATATGCAAGTTTGTTTGCAGGTAGAAAGGCTATGAAGTGTCGTGGCTTTTTTATCTGCAAGCAAATCTCAAGATCTATACGAAAGGATCTATCCGTATGTTACGACGAATTTTTGTTTTGCTTTTGGTTGTAGTGGCAATCGGTGTTGCCAAAAATCATGCTACTGCTTCAGGCGACTGGGGTTGTAATGTAGTGATTGAAGGAGAAGTTACCGTCTACAACAGTTATAACATGAGTTTTGGTTGGCGTGACGTAGAAGAGTATGTGATTACACAGCTTGGAGATGGTGAGTACTATGCCATGCCATTGGTTTTACCTCCAGCTTTTGAGGAACACAGTTACGTTTTGGTGAACTACCAAGGTAATTTGTGGGGTATTGTGGTGGCTGCCGATGTTCATGTGACCCAAGGATGCGGTCAGATCAACCCGATTGCTGTATTGGGAACTTCACTCAGCCATGAAGGTTTTTTGTGGTGTGACATTGAAGTTGGTGATGATGCTCCATATCATATCTTGTTTTTTGAACAGGATGCTGAGATGTTTGGAGACGAAGTCGGTAGCTTTAGTTATGTAGGCAATGTAACTGCGGACTTCATGGTTTTTCTGCCAAACGTGCCGGTTAAGATTTGGGTGTATTCGTCCGTAACCCAAGAATCATATGTGACTACTGTGGAAACTTGCACTCCACAAGAATAATAAGCATCGTCTAAATTTTGCTTTGGCCCACTTGTGATCGTACAGGTGGGTCGTTTTTTTGTTTTGTTCCCCGGGGAGTTTTATCCCGGGGAGATTTAAGCGATGATGATGAGTTTTTATCGAGTTGTTTGCCTGTGTTTCCCCGGGGAGATTTATCCCGGGGAGTTGGTTGGGTGTGTTTTTGGTGTGTTTTGCTGTTGGAATAGTTTGTTGGTATGGTTAATTTGACCTGACTTGGGTTTGTTCTTTGGCGAGCAAATTTGGGAATAATGTGGTCTTAACATCGCAAAAAAGTGAACAGATTTGGAATTGAGTCTTAGAGAGGATAAAAACAGATGAGACGAATCGGAGTTTATTTTGTGGCAGTTTTGTTCTTGTGTGCTGTATCAACTCTTGCTGAGGGTTTGTTGTTGTTTGCAGTGGGAGAAGAGCCAGAGCCAAAGGATTCGTGGTTGGAAGTACTTTTGGTGGAGGCAGAGCAAGTGGAAGAAGAAAAATGTCGTTTTTCTTTGCTTGGGTTTGTGGACAATCAAACCTTGTTGGTTGAGCATGATGGAGTGTTGTTGGGGCTTGATTATCTAGATGCTTCTTTGGAGCTAGCGATTGAGGTTAATACTGAGGAAGTGTCGATTGAGTTGCCTGATGAGGTAGAAGACCTAAGTAATCTGATAGAAGTGATTGATTTGGGATTGGGAAATTTGGTGGTGCTAACCCGACATGGTGTTTGGTTGTACAATCCAACTGAAGGTTTGGAGAGTATTGATTTGTTGCCAAACCTAAGCTCAAGTCCTGTTGGTTCTTCTATTCAACTGGTGCACACAGGGATCACTTACAATCCAAGATTTTTCAGATCTAGTTGGATTGTGGAGTTGTATCTGCAAGTTGGTACGGAACAGGTTAGAGGAGTGTATTCACCACTAACTGATGGACTAAATCTAGGCTATGTTTCGGCAAAGTGGTCCAGTGATAATATTTTGGCCTTGGTTCGTGACGAAGGTGACCAAGGTTGGCTAGAAGTCTATTTGTATAGCGCTCAAGGTGAAGTTGAAGAACTATCGGTGGTGCCTTTGCATTCGTATGAAAAAGTAGAGTATTTTTGGTCACAAGATGGGACAACTTTGGCTGTGTGGCGTGATACAAATGTTGGTTCTTATTTGGTTGTATATCCTGTTCGAGATAGCTTGATGTATTGGGGTTATGACCGAACTGAGGTGCTATGTGATGCACAAAGCTAAATTTGCGATGTTAATAAATGTTGTTAAACGGCTTGTTCGTTTTAGGCGATGCCTAGAAATTGAATAAGTCGTTTTGATTTGGGTAAGTGAAATGGGTTGGAAAGGCGAGCCTTAAGTCCCATAATTTAAGAAAAATGTTGTTATCGTGTTAGAATACTGGCCGGTCTAAATCTAGTGCCAATTTGTTGCACTTTGAAATTTTATTCGGTTATTACGCCAAAACCAGCGTTACTTTTTTAATGTGTTCGTACCTTATCTGTTTAGAGATTGGAGATGAAGTAAATGAAGCGGTTAGTGATATTTTTAGTTTTGTTGGGACTATTTTTGAGTATGGGGATTTCAACTCAAGCTCAAGATGGTGATGAGGAGTTGTTTCCACACTGTGAAGGACCAAGGTGGGATTGCATGTTGATGGATCGGGGTAATTATGACATTGAAACAGGTCGAGTTTATGATCAAATTTGGACACCAATATCGTCGTTGAATACTCCTTGGCCTGAAATTCCTGAGGCAGTTTTGGAGGTAACTTTTGAGGAGTTAAAATACCAAGGTTATCTTCAAAGTTGTGATGAGTATCATGGATGTGAGGAGTTTTTGATTGGTTCTGAGCGGTTGTTGGTTTATGTAAATCGCTTGCGGTCTGGGTATTTGTTGGAGATTTCATTGGCTATGCATGGAACTTTTTTGCAAAGTGATATGAGCGAGTTGATGATTGTGCCTTTCAAAATGATACATCTGTTCTATCAAGTAGAAGAGTATATGGAAGGTCGACAAGTAAAGTTCCCGCTTTTTAAAGATCAAGTTGGGGTGTTGTTGGCTAAGCTGTATCTGGACTCTGAAGAAGGGAGTCAAGTTAGACTGAGAGAGATGGCTGCAGCTAAGTTGGAGTCATCCAGAGCAGAAGTGACTTTCTTTGATGAGACTGGTGAGTTGAGTTTTGATGAGGCTAATGAATGGATGATTCAAGCTCGAGTGATGGTGGATGAGTTTAGTAGAGATTATCCTGTTGTTATGGCTAATGTTGATCGAGTTGCCTTGGGGAATTATGAATCACCCAAAAACCTGGGTGAATCGAACAGACAAGAGAAAGCAATCGAACTCACAGTAGGATATCCTTACTTGTTTACAAAAGTTGTAGAACATGAGCTGCGTCATCTTTTGTCACCAAGCTTGATTTACTTGGGGAGTTTGGAGGATGGGAAGTATCAACTATGGCACCCTTTGGAGTATGTGACCTTAGAATCGGTGTTGAGTCTTTACCAACTGATGTTAGATCATGTGGTGTTTGTAGTGGAGAATTCTGAAGTATTTTTGGAATCATCTCCATTTGTGAATCATTGGTTTTCACACTCTGGTTATGCTGATCAGCTTGGGTTTTATCAGCAAGTCTACGACTTGGGTGTGGAGCTGTATGGTGAGGATGCCGGTGAGTTGGAAGCATTGGAGGAGGGTTTATTGGCTCACAGTGGCAATTTTGGCTGGATTTTGCCAAGAGAGATTGGGGCTGATAGGTTGATTCTCAGCCTGAGTCGTGAATACCTAAGTGCAGTTGATACCGTGGCTGATGATAAAGCTAAGTTGGTGGAGAGAATTCTTCAACTCACCTTGTCTCAAGGACTTCATGATTTGGTTGATCCAATGCTGGGGTGTGCGGGCGAGTGGTATAGCTTTATCTATGTTGATACTTGTGAGAAGCAAGATGATATTGAGTTGTGGGGGGCTTATGCAAGGTCTCATAATTTGGTTGAGTCTTATCGGGTTGAGGTGATGTCTGGAGGATTGATGAGTCGAGATGAAATCTTTTCTGGCGAGAGGGACATTTACCTTGGTCATTGGTTGAAGATTTATCCTCAGTTGGCTAAGTATCAACCTGAGCTTGAACAGACGGGATTTGCATGGTCGTTGTTGAATCAACCAGCCGATATGGATCAGTATTATCTGAGTGTAGCGGGGATGTTTGAATCTCGCATGGAGTTTGATCGACAGGTGCTGATTTATGTGGTGAGGGTTGCTCGCGAAAGTGAACTAGTAGATCCTGACCTGACCACCAATCTAAAACAAGTGGTTGCTATGGTTAGTCCAATTCCAAGTGATTTGCAATCTTATCTTAGTAGTGATGAGATGGCTTGGTTTGAGGATTGGATAGCGATGGAGACCGAATAAAACAAATGACCTGGTAGTCAGTTGTAAGTATGTGTTTATGACTGACTACCTTAGTATTTTTGATTGGCAAGTTGCCCAAATGGGTTATCTGAGATTTGTTGTGATATTCTCGAGTGTTTGATAAGATTTGGTTAGACCTGCCTAGTGCAATTTGGCTGATTTGTCGGCGATTGTGCTTGGCACGTTGACATTTAGAACTAATGTGACGAAGTGTGAGTAGTGTTTGCCGATTTAGTTGCAAACAAAGATGAACAAACTTTCTAAAACGAAGTGAATAGTTTAAGGAGTAATCTAGTGCGAAGAGTAATGTTGTTCACTCTGGCAATTTTGTTGTCAGGTCTTTTGTGTTGGTTTGAATCAGTGAATGATTTAGACGTTAATGCTCAAGAAACCTGTGAGTTTGATTTGCTCGGATGGATTGACGGGGATACTTTTGTGGTTGGTGCCAACGAGAGTTATATGTCTGTTGGTATGGATGGTAGTGTTGAGCAACTACAAGATTATAGATCACCTCGCCCCCCGTTCGATGCCCTAAGAATTAAGGATGATTATTTGAATTTCGAGCCATTGGCTGATAACCATTGGTTATTGATCTCGGCTAATAGTGTCAGGCTTTGGGATGGTGAAGATGTGTATTCAATCACCGACCTTGTCCCAGAAAATGTGGATGTTGAAAGCGTGCCAGAAATGGAATTTTCTTTTGTTGGGGCTTCGTTGTTGCCTAAACACCCCGAAGATAGCCTTGTCTTGGAAATGGTGGGTCGGTATGAAAGATTGGTATTGTATGTGATTACCGGACCAAATGTCCCAGGTGGAGTGATGCCCAATGTTCGAAGCCCAAGTTGGGCTCAAGGATGGCGGGGGGATTACCGTGGGGCTTTGGTGGTGATTAGTTATGATGGTGAGTCGCCAGCAGAAGAAGACTTAGTGGTGGTGGATGTAGATCGAGATAATTTTGGATTCGATATGGTTTCGACTGGGATGACGTTTGTTTTCCAATCGGTTAACTACTTGTGGTCTCCTGATGGTGTTAAGTTGGTTTTTTCAGGTGATGACTACAATACAGACGAGCCTAGGTTATACCTGTGGCAAATTGATGAAGATCCCGTAGATTTGACCAATTTAGTTTGCGAATGAGCAATGTGTTTTTCGAATGAATTGACTGCCTTGTGATGAGGCAGTCTGAGTTTTCACAAAGGAGAAGCGAATGTTAATGAAGTCCTTAGTCGGGGTTTTTGCAGTGTTTTTGTTAGCGATAGTGGGTTTGAATTTGGTCAGCTCACTTGAGCCAGTTGAGGAAACTTTTGGTGATGCTGTCAAAACAGAGGATGGCACATACCGAATACGTTACTACCAGCCAGCTTCGGAAGATGAAATTTGGGGTGGTAGGTTGGAAGTATCTGATGATGCTTCTTTCTGGCGCAATAGAGGGATTATGACTGAAGAAGAGTGGATAGTGTATCTAGGTGAGCAAGTTTGTTTGTTGGTTGATACACAAGTTTTTAGTTGTCCTGCAGCTCAGATTCAACAAGCTTACATGGTTGTATTGGGTGCCGATTTCGAAAAGATAGATGGTTTCTTTTTGGTTAGTGAAACGGCTTCTGTGGATGAATCTAGCTGGTATGCGTCTGTGAGTACTAGTCCTTTGAGAGTTGATTCGAGGGTACGCCAGATGGTGTTGGAATCAGCTGTTGTGTATTGGACAGAAGAAACTGGAATTGAACTGCTAATACATGCTCAAGGGCGGTTGCACAGCTTGAGAATATCACCTGATGGGAACTGGTTAGTCTTTGTGAGAGATGACTATGTATTTCAAGAGGTTTACATGGTGTCTTTGTCAGAACCAACAAGACTGCTGACCATGGTTGATCGTCAAGAACAGATGGTTGCCTACTATGACCAGCTGGTTTGGTCGTCGGATAGTGAATACCTTGCTTTGGTATCTCATTCTTTGGGACTGTCAGATGTTTGTGTAGTCGCAGTTAAAGGAGATCAAAGCTGTGAGCTGATAGAGCTTGGTTTTTTGGAGATAATTGGGCTATCTTGGTCGCCTCGAGGGGATTGGTTGAGCTTTTATGCTAAAGCCAAAGGTGATAAAGAGATGCACGCTTATATTTTGTCGCTAGATGGAGGAACTTTACGTGACAGAGGTGTTTCGAGTGACCCGAGTTGGGTTGAGATTGATTGATTTAGTTCTAAATGTAAAAAGCGGCTTGGCGTTTGGCTAGGAAATTTTTCTAGTGAGGCGACCAAGCCGTGGTTAATTTTGAGAGTGGGTGAGAAGAATTGGGTTTGGTAGAATGAGTTTGGAGGATGAATGGCAAAGAAAAAGTCGCCCAAAAAGAAAGTAACAAAAACTAGTAAGACTGAAACAGAGGCGCCTTTTTGGAAGAAGAGTAAGTTTTGGATGATTGTGGTTGGAGTGCTGGTGGTCTTGGGAATAATGGGGAAATTGAATAAACAGGAAAAAGAATTGGATAGGTTGCAAAAGAAGTTGGAAAAGCAAAAATCATTTGGACAAGATACTTTGATTGAAGATGCTGAGGTAGTGGCGGATCGAGATAATCCTGGTCGGTTTAGTGTGATCTTGACTCAAGAGCAGATTAACACTCAGTTGCAAGAACAGTTGAAAAAAGAAAGTGATGGAGATAATCCTGTTGACTCTGTGTGGGTGGGGTTGAGTGAAGGAGAGGGTGAGTTGACGATAGAGTGGACTAAAGGGCAGAGTCTTGTGGCAAGTTTGGTGGAGAGTAGTGATGGCAAAGGTTTGATTGTGAGTGAAGTGGAAGTGAGTGGAGCGGGGATTTTGAATCAAGCATTTGAAGATGTAGGCAAGAAGTTGGTGCAAGGCTATATGGATGCCTTGAGAAAGACTAATGAAGGAAGGTTGAAAAGTGTGGAGATAAATGAAGGCGAGTTGGTTTTGTGGTATTGAGGTGTGGGAATATTGAAATGGGTGGAAATATCTAGAAATAAATTGTTTTTGTGTTGGTATAATAGCGTTTGATCGTGTTTTTTCTTGCACTTTTAAATCGTGATCGAAATATAGTGGTCTTGGATATTTGTGTGAGTTGATTAAAAAAGTAACCTGAGCTGCTTGTTTCGATTAGCCTTTCAATTGTGTTTTCGTTGGTTTCAACTTTTAGAGAAGAGTGAGGAAAAGATGTTATACCGCATATTTTGTTTGTGTGTTGCGACACTTGGAGCTTTGGTTTTGATGATGGTTTTAGCAAATGAGTTCCAAGGTTTTGAAATCCGACATCAGTTGAAGTTTTGTACAAGTACTACTGATTGTTACATTTCCAATGTTAAGTATTCTCGGTTTCTTGATTATAGCTTTGATGGTGGAGAAGTTTTGGTTACGTTGACTACCAGTGACAACTTTGATGAAGTTGAATCATACTTTTACCAAAAACTTGCTCAAGATGGAGAGAAGCTTGTTTTGATTCAACCTGCTGGTGGTGATGCTTTTTACATTTATTTCCAACCTGAAAACTCACAAGTTGAACTAGTGGTTTCGTTTAGCTGGCTGAGTTTTTTGATAGTCAATACAATCACTGGATTGGTTTGTGGGTTCGTGTTTAGCGCTCTTTATTACGTGCTTATGCCAATTGACGGTGGAGGAGTGATTGATTTTTCACAGGATGATACAGAACCAACTTTTTCAAAGCCTGTTGATTGGATGGATGAACCGACGGAATATTGATGGTATGGAGTAAGTGTTGTTTGAGCTCACTGGCAAAAAGGCTATTCAAAACAGAGATGTTTTGAGTGGTTTAGCTGGTGGGCTTATTGTTTTTTGAAGTGGTAAAATAGGAGCGACTAATCGGTTAATTTGCACTTTGAAAGGAAAGTTTTGAAACAACGGCGTTGTGGTCATTTGTATTTTTGTTAAGGAGTGTCCCGTTTGGGGAGTGTCCCGAAAGATGATTAGGTGGCTAGAACATCGTTGTTTCAGAGTTCAATAAGGAAAGTGAGATGTTTAAGAATTACAGCAGGAAAGATTTAGTGATCTTTGTGTCGGGTTTGTTGGCTTTCATTGTCTGGTGCCTGGGTGTTTATCACTTCATTGGTTGGAGTCACAATTGGAAAGAGATTGAGTTTGAAACCAGTGATTGTGACGGTACTTCGTGTTGGCAGCTGAAGTATGAGGAATCGTCTTGGGCAGAAAGAATGGAAGTGTATGGTGCTGACGTAGAAGTTTACTACATCATCAAGCGAAAGTACGACGGTGAAGACATTGCAGTTTTCGATAGAAACGGAAACCCGTTTTTAGTGGAAGATGGTGGAGAGGTAATCACTATGAGTTTATCTAGTAATTATGATAACTGGGTGGTGATGACCAATTATGATGCCATCGAAGCTCCGATGTTTAGACGACAGATGGGAGCGCAGATGTTTGCATTCTGGACCATACTTAAGATGTTGTTCTTCGGAGTGATTGGTTGGATGTTTCAGGAGCTGTTGGTTTTACACCTTGTACCTAAGGTTTTCGCGAAAGTTCGTAGATCCTAATTTTGAATTCTGAAGTATGGTAAATGGCCTGTTGGTTGTTTGAGGGATTACCCTTGTGACAAGCTAGCAGGCCCAAGTTTTTTAGAGTATGGTTGGTAGAATGTGTTGGGTGAGTACAAATAAAAGGTCACTTTTTTTTGGGAGAAGTGCGGCGTTTTTCGATTTTTTTGAGAGTGTATTGGATGCGGTTGTCTAGGTTGATGTTTTTGATTCGAGCAAATCTAAGGATGGTGACAATAAGATCGCCAAGTTCTTGTTCGTAGGTTTCGTCTTCTTGGGCTGCTAGGTTGGTGCCTTTTCGGCCGTGTTTGGCTAGATAGGCTCTGGCCATTTCACCAACTTCTTCGACTAAAGAGAGAATAAGGAATGAACCAAATTCATTGGTGTACTTGAGGCCTTTGTCGATTTGGTCTAGCTGACGAAAGTATTCGGCGAAGGGGGTGTCATGGTATTTTTTACCCGCAGATTTGGTCTGTTTGGGGGACTTTTTCATTGCTATAGTATAAGGGATTACGATGAAAGTATAAAGTTTGGAGTCTGGGTAATAAAATGATAAGGGTTTTTTCCTGAAGAAGATGGGGTAAAATAGAGAGACAATTGCCACCTTAGCTCAGCTGGTTAGAGCACCTGTTTTGTAAACAGGGGGTCCAGGGTTCGAATCCCTGAGGTGGCTCAGAGGATATGGGTGGTAGAGTAGATAATTTAGAGATAAGTACTTGGATGGGCTTGGTTTTTATTTTGATGAGTTGTGGTTGGATACGGACACAAGCCATTTTTTAAGAGATTAGATTTGGTGCAAAAGTGGTTTTGTATTCTGCTGAGGGATTTGATTGGAGTTTTTGGTTTGTGTAGAGGTGGATTTTGTGATAGATTGTGATACGTTGGCTGAAGATAAAAAAAGCCTAAATGCGTAAAAGCGCCAAAAGCATATAAGCCTTGAGGCACAAAGCAATTAAATTGGAGGAGTGATGAGTGAAGAAACAAGCAAAAAAGGTGGGGCAGTTATGAGTGGTATGTTGGTCAAGGGTTTGTTGGTGATTTCATTGGGTGCAAATGCATTTTTGGGTACTATGTATTTTCGGAATATGAGTGAGTTAAAGGCTTTGAAAGCCAACCCACAAGCAGCTTCACAAGAAGAAGTGGCTGCAGTGGTGGCTGAAGTCTCCAAGTTAATTGCACTACCTGAGGGAGTGACGCCAACTTTGGCGACTGTGGCTGATGCTGAGGATCTGAAAACAAGACAAGCATTTTTTGCTAATGCTGAAAATGGAGATAAAGTTTTGCTTTATGCTAACGCGGCTGATCCAGCCCAAAGAAAAGCTTACTTGTATAGACCAAGCTCTAAACAGCTTTTGAATGTAGCGCCAATAAATATCGGTGGTCAGGTTCAAGCACAAGACGATGAGTTTAGTATGGTGATTAGAAATGGAACTGAGACTGAAGGGCTTGAAGATAGGATGGAGACTTTGTTGTCACAGGTGTTTCCAAATGCGAGTGTGCCCGAAAAAGGAGCTGCTGCACAAGTTTATGAGAGTTCAGTTTTGGTTAGGGTGAATGGAAGTGATGAGTTAGCCCAAAAAGTGGCCGGGTTGTTTAATGTGGAGTTGGTTGATTTGCCATCGGGAGAAGCAGATCCTGGAGATGTAGATTTGGTGTTGATTTTGGGATCGGCTGCGGCAGGGAGTGGAGAGGGAGAAGTTCAAAGTGAAGCAGTTAGTAATGAGACTACAGAAGAAGCTCAAGGAGAGTAGGATTGTTGGAGCCAATTTCTAATTCACTAATTGACCTAATTAATCTAAAAAATACCTAAAGAACAACTAGTAATTGGGAATTGTTTAGAGCAATTAGAACTTAGATTAATTAGTCCTTGATTGTGTGATATAATCTTCCTCTGGTAATAAGTTATTTATAGGAAACTATGGCAAAAAAGAAAAAAGGTCCACGTCAAAACTACGGTCTAGTTTGCACTGTTTGTGGCAACTTTAATTATTTGACCACAAGAAACAAAGTTAATACTGAAGAAAAACTTAAGTTAAACAAGTTTTGTAAGACTTGTAAAAAAGCGACTGAACACAAAGAGACAGCTAAGTTAAAGTAGTTGAAATCAATTTCTAATTGCACTAAGTGATCTAATCGACCTAAAAAAGGTCAAACACCAGGTTCTAAATTACCTTGGTTATTCGCAACTGTGCATTATCTAGAGCAATTAGATTAATTAGGAATTAGGTCAATTGAATCTCTTTCCCCCCTTGAGTTGTAAGTGCTACGTGACTATAATTTGGTTTGTTATGGCGAAGATATTATTGGTAGAAGATGATTCCTTGTTGACCAAACTTTATGTAAATATGCTAGGTAACGCTGGACATGAAGTGGTGGTGGCTGGTGATGGTGAAGAAGCATTTACAAAGGCAAAGACCTTGGCTCCAAACTTGATATTGATGGATATTATGATGCCAAAAATGAATGGCTTACAAAGCTTGGATGTATTGAAGAAAGACCCGACGACTGCTAAAGTGCCGGTAGTGGTGATGACGGCTTTGAAGCAAGTCAATAGTGAACAAGATGTGATAAATCGAGGAGCGGTGGCTTTTATAGATAAAGCTGAACACGATCCAAAAGAAGTAGTGGCTTTGATGAATAATCTCTTGAGTCAAGGTGTGCCAGCGGCTAGTAATGCTGCTCAACCTGAGGCGACTCAGCCTCAGGTGACACAAGCACAGCCGGCAGCTAGTCAACAACCTCAGCCTCAGCAACCTCAACCACAACAAGCAGTTGGTGAAGTGCCAAGAGAGTAGTACGGATGAATTTCTAATTCACTAATTTGTCTAATTGATCTAAAAAATGAGTAATGGGTTCAATAGCCAATGACAAAACTTGGAGTTTGTTTAGTGCAATTAGAGAACTTAAAAATTAGGTCAATTGAATTGATCTATTTGTCTTTTTTTGCCAGGGGGAGGGAGAAGGAGAAAGTGGTGCCTTTGCCGAGTTTGGATGTGAACCAAATCTTGCCGCCCATTTTTTCGACCAGTTGTTTGACTATAAATAGACCAAGACCAGTTCCGGGGACTTTTTCGGCTTGTTGTTGGGCTCTAAAAAATCGAGTGAAGAGTTTCTTTTGGTCTTCTTCGGAGACACCGACTCCTTGGTCAGCGATGTGGGTGATGACTTGGTCGCTTTCGACGATGTGTTCAATATTGACTGTGCCTTGATCTGAATATTTGATGGCGTTGGAAATGAGATTGTTGGTGACTTCTTTGAGGCGGCCAGGGTCGGCTTTGACGGTGTGGGGTTTTCTAGGGCAGGAATAAGATATAGTTATTTTCTTTTGTTCGGAGAGGGGTTTGAGGCTATTGATGGTTTCTTCGACAATTTGGCAGATATCGGTGGGTTGAGTTTTTATTTTGATAGTTTGAGCTTCGGATCGGGCGATCTCTAAGAGGTTGTTAACTAGACCAACTAGTTGGTCATTGGCATTTTTAATTTCAGTCAGAGGTTCGTTGATTTTGTCTGGATACTGGCCATAGCTGCCTTCTTGGATCATCGAGAGGTAACCTTTCATGACAGTGACTGGCGTTTTAAGTTCATGGGTGGCAAGGTAGACAAAGTCATCTTTTAGTTTGTCTAGATGGCGGAGTTCGGAGTTGGCTTTTTTAAGGCCTTGGTAAAGACCCGCTCTGTCGAGAGCAAGGCTAAATACAGTTGCAACTCTAGGTAATACATCTTTTTCAAAATCAGAAAGATTGCTAATATCTCGATTGGTACAGACGGCAAATGAACCCAACGGTTGTGAACCAAACCTGAGTGGATAGACTAAAACCGAGTAGCGTTTATCTGAAGAAAAGCTTTTTTCAAACTCCTCAGGTGGAACGAGTGAAGTCCACAACTTATATCCTTCAGTGGAAGCAATCTTAGATTTTGATCTGTAGGCTTTGACAAATAAGTTGTTTTTTTGACTAAGTGGAAGATGGATTTTGGTTAAGGGTTGTTTAGTCTGTTGCTCAATAAAGTTTGAAATACTTCCTGGAGTAGAAGCAACTATTTTGAGGTAGTTGTGCTTTTGTGATTTGATGGCTACAAAGCCGGAAGCATATTCAAGTTCCTTTGTGATGGTGTGAATGATTTCTGAAGCTATTTTGTCGAGATTTAAATTTGTCGATGTGATGTGATAAAGCTGAGTCAAAACCTCTAGCGTTCGGTTGACGTTGTAGAGTTGCAGGTTTTGTTTATATAGCTCTTTAGTTATCGTGTTGGGGACTTTTTTTTGTGCCATAAAAATGTGATAAGTATCAGTTTAGTCTAGCTGGAAAGGGGTAGAGGTTACAAGAGGATGCTGGGGAGGTCGTTTTGGCTCTCCTGGGGGATGGAAGATTTAATAGCGTCTTTGCAGGCTTGAATTGAAGCTTGTCCAAATATGGTTGCGTATTGGTTTACCAGAGATTCTAGGACTTTTTTCCCGTCACCAGTGATTTTGATGTCTTTTCCTTTAACGGAAATACCCTTGACTTTACTAGCTTGGGTCCAAGAGATGGGGCCAATAATTCCTTCTTGGTGTTGGATGATGGTTTTGGTGAGTTGGGTGTAGAGATCACTCATGTTGTTTATAGTTTATTTGCTTTTAAGTTTCCTAGCTGTGTCTGTTAAGTAAAAAAGGCTGATTGACATGAGGGTGTATGAGGAGAGATACATGTAGTCGTTGAAACCGCCGGCGTACCAACCTTCGTGGATAACTTGATAGAGAAAGACGTAATCGGAAAGAAACTGGATGATTAAGGCAAGTAGAATGAGGAGAATTTTGCTTTTCATGATGCCACCAAGGACTTTAAGCGATAGGAGGTAGGTGAGGATGGCAAGTGAGACATAGATGGCTTGAGCGAGTGGGTAGCCAAAATCTAAAAATATTACTAAAGGGGAAGACCAATCGAATTCATAGCCAAGCAGGAATAGGTAGTAGCCGATGCTGACCATAAGGGTGGGGATAGCTAAGGCTACCATTAGGCTTTTGGTTGATTTGAGGCTGATTCTGACCCCGGAGGCTTTGGCGATGAGCCAGACACCGTAGATGTAACAAGGGATACTACCAAAGTAGCCAATGTCTCCAATTGATGGATAAGGGATTTCGATTTGAGAGAAGTATATATAGTAGGAGTAGGTGAGTTGTCCAAACTCTTGCAAGAGTAAGCCCAGGGCAAACATCATTAGAGCTCGGCCCATGACGCTTTTGAAGCCTCCCCAGTTTTGGGAAGCTTGAAGTCCCCAAAGTCCACCCCATAAAGCCATGACACCGTAGACAGCAGCAAAGAGTTGATTTTGGAGGTTATCAGGGGTGGTGGAAAATCTGAGGTAAAGCCACCAGATTGTAAAAAAAACAAAGCCAATTAAGGCTATTTGTGTGGGTCGGTTTTTCTTTAGTGTCTCAGTCATGTATTGAGCGTATCTGGTTTTGAGAGGGTTGTCAAATGATTTTGAGTTTATTTTGCTTGTTTTGAGGTGGTTATTCTTTTGGACAAATGGTGTATTTTTTTAGGAATTTGATAGGGCGGTAGGAGAGTTTGGATTGGCGCATGCCCTCTATCCCAAGATCTTGTTCGTAGTTGATGTATTTGACCTTTTTATGGTGAAGGTGAAGGGTGGCTTGTTGTTTTAGGTATTCAAAGATGCCAGGGTAAGTGATGTCGGCTTTGGCGTAGTGGGAGATTGCATGGTGGTTTTGGACTATTTCTTCGATAGCAAAGGCGATGAGTTGGTTTTGGTAATAGACTCCAGTGGTTTCAAGTTTAAGTTTGGGAGTGCCTGTTAGGAGTTTTTGGATGGCTTTTAGTTCTTCTTGGGTTTCTTTTCTGTCCTTGGAGCGAGATTTTTCCCACTTGATGAACAAGTCGACAATTTGTTTTTGGGTGATTTTTTGGTCTAGGTTGAGGGATTTGACTTGAGTGTGCTGGCCGTATTTGTTAAGGTAGTTTTTGACCATGTTGCGCTTTTTTTTGAAAGGCCTGCCAGAGAAATCTTTGATAGTACTAACTGAGAGGATATAGTCGTGGTCGTCTCGGGATTGTTTGATGTGCCAGTGATTTTTTTGTGATGGAGTTAGGTGGTTGATAACGGATTTGGGGATAAGTTGGAGTTTATTCATTAGATTTTCTTTTTTGGCTTGGTCTAGCAAGGTGGTGATGGTTTTGTGGATTTTGTGGGTGCCGATGAAGGAGTAAAAAAGCTCTCGGGTGACGTAGTCTGGAAAACGGATGACAAAGTTTTTATTGAGTTGGGAGATAGTGGTTTCGTTGTCGATGTCCCAAGACCAGAGGCTAACGAAGTTGAAGTCTGAGTAAGGGGGGTATTGAAAAGTGATTTTTTCTATTTCGGTTTTGTCTTTGAGAGTAAGAGGTTTGAATTTGGGGAAGAGGGGGATCATAAATTAGATGATTGCTACATGGGATACTTGGTGCCGCGTCTGACTTGGTTGATTTCGTGTTCTTGGTGGGGGAAGGTTTGTTGGATGTGTTTTAGGATAGTATCGATGTGATCAGTGAAGTCGTTGCAAGAGTATATGTCCATGGTAAAAAAGCCTTTGTTGGCGAAGGTGTGGATTGAGATGTGGGACTCGGCGATTAGGACAAATCCAGTGATGCCTCCGGGGTCTTTGCCAGTGGCTGTGGCAGAGGCGTTGACAATTGTGGGTGGAGCTAGTTTGTGCATGCCAATTCTGTCTGGAAGGTCATTGAGAAAATGGTAAATTTTGGATAGATCGTTTAGATCGCTGGGGTTGGCTTTGTAGGCGTCTATCATAAAGTGGAGTCCAAAAGTAGTTTGGCCATCTTTAATAGGGAATTGTTTGGCTTTGGGTTTAGCTGTCATTTGAAGTATTGTTGGTGATTTAGATAATTTAAATAGATGAGTTATTTTGGAGTGATGAGATGCTGAAGTCAATTGTTGCTATTATTTAGCTGTCAGATTTAAATTTGATCTCTTTGTAGTTGGCTTGGGAGTTTAGATAGCAGCGTAGTGCAAACAGGAAGTCTGAGAGACGGTTGACATATGCTTTTAGAAATTCGAAATTCGAAATTCGAAAATCGAAAAAATCGGGAGAGGATTCAAGAGAGATGAGGCTGCGTTCGAGGCGGCGGCAGATGGAGCGGGAGAGGTCGGTGTGGGCGGCGGCTTCGATGCCACCGGGAAGGAGGAAGTTTTTGTACCAATCTTCGATTGTGTGTTTTTGGTAATAGTCGATTTTGGTTTCCAAAAATTTGAGGTGTTTGGGAGTGAGTTTGACTTTTTGGGACCCTGCAACGAGGGCACCTATAGTAAGTAGAGTGTCTTGGATTTGGAGGATTTGTTTGGTTTGGGGTTTTTGGGTTTTTGTCGCCACTATGCCAAGAGCAGAACCTAGTTCATCAAGTGTACCCAATACTTCGAAAATTGGATGGTCTTTGGGGATTCTTTTGCCCGACAGTATTGATGATTTTCCGGTGTCTCCGGTTTTGGTGTAGAGTTTGAGCATGGTGGAGGTAGTATAGGGTATGAGGTATAGAGTATAAAGTATGTAAGAGGGGGCTATACTAGGCTCAAAGGCTCAAAGGCTCAAAGGCTCAAAGGCTCAAAGGCTCAAAGGCTCA
>CBDUQH010000012.1:0-18958 GCA_965369335.1 uncultured bacterium | reverse complement strand
CGTCCGCACTATTCGTTATCGTCTTAAGCGCCTCCAAAAAAACCAAACTATTAAAAATCACTGCAGCTGTCTTTGCTCTCCTTATTCTCATTGTCATCACCAAAGGCACACTAGCTTCAAAATCCCAATCTCCCAACCAAAGTCAAACCTCACCTTCCAACAATAAATCACAACAACTTATCAATCTCGACAACTCCATTGATATCTCCATAGGTACCAAAGAAGAAGAGACCATTTCATACAAACTAGTTTCTGCTGAGCTTACTGACCAAATCATTTTAAAAGGTCAAAAAGCCACTGCTGTAGAAGGTAAAAAATTCTTAATCATCAACCTAAAACTCTCCAATACTCAAGAAAAAAGAGTCAAGCTCGACACACGAGACTATCTAAGACTCACCATCGAAGGCAGTGAAGACAGATTAGCTCCAAGTATGTACAACGATCCAGTCGAACTCCAACCCATCTCTGACCAAAACACTAGAATAGGCTTCTCAGTTCCCGACAATGCTACCAACATGAAGCTATTTTTAGGTCCAATTTCAGAAGACAAAACCGAAATTGACCTCAACTTCTAAAAAACTAATAACAATAAATATCGGTCTCTATACATGCAAATCGTAACTATAGACAAATCTCTGCAACAAGAAATTGAACACGCGTTGGCAAAAATAGATGGATATGGTAGTGTAGAGCTATATATCCAAAATTTTAAAGTTACACAAATTACAGCTAGAAATATAAAAAAGACCAGCAGTCAAATAAAAACTGCAAGTAAAAACTAGTTTTTAAAACCTAAAAAAAATAACTATCAGCCGACCGCAAACGGAGGTTGTAAGCACTCATTTTATCTCACAGATGATTGCTTATAACCTCCGTTTTTTTATACATTGCCATATCGCATATGCGAAATACCGGGAGAAGGGGGGTGAGAATAAATGACCAAATTGCAAACTAAAATCACTACAGCTATCGCAACTAGCGCAGTGCTCCTCAACTCTGTTGCAGGAGTAGCTTTCGCAGGCTCCTACACCATAGGTGTCAGCGGAAATGGTGACAGCTCCAACAGCGACGTTCAACTTAACGTTGATAGTGGCACCGGAGTTTGGCAAGAAAACAGCACCGCTATTTCAAACGATATCAGCGTTACCTCCAACACTGGAGACAACACTGCTAGCAGAAATACCAACGGTGATGTTGACGTAAACACAGGCAGTGCCTATGTTGACGCTATTCTCACCAACAGTGCTGGTCACAACGTAGCTGAAGTCGATAACTGTGACTGTGACAACGATGTCGATGTCGACATCCACGGTAATGGTGTTGAATCAGACAATGACGTAGCCGTCAACTTGGATGATCACGACACTATCGACCAAGACAACAGAGCCTACGTTCGAAACAATCTAGATCTAGACGGTAACACCGGCAGAAATAGAGCAGATCGAAACACCAGCGGTAATCTTACCGTTTGGACAGGCGACGCTGTCGTCACTGCAGACGTTGCTAACCTCGCAGGTACCAACGCTGCTGTTATTGGAGGTGGCGCCGGAAGTGATGGATCAACTATTGATCTAGACATTTCAGCTAACGGTGACAGATCTGATAACGATCTCGCAGTTAATATCGGACAAGACAGAAACGAAGAAGATGGTATCTTCCAAGACAACAGAACTAGAATCAGCAATGACTTCTGGTTTGGTGCCAACAGTGGTGAAAATAGAGCTAACCGCAACACCCTTTCATGGGAAGGCGTGCTAGACATTGACACCGGCGCTGCAGTTGTTACCGCAGACATCGACAACGCTTCTGGCTTCAACGCTGCATCTGTAGATTGTGGTTGTGAGTTGGAAATCAGCGGTTCCATTGATGACAATGGCGTTGAATCCGCTAACAACATCGTCGCCAACTTTGACGACGAACTAAACGTTGTTCAAAACAACCGTGATCGAACAAGAAACCATGGTGATGTTGAATCTGATTCTGGAAGAAACAGAGCCAACAGAAACACCAACGGTAGCACAACCGTCTGGACCGGCATTGCCGACAGTCTAGTCGACGTTGCTAACGACTCAGGTACTAACGTTTTCGGTTCATACGAAATCGTTTGGCCATGGGCAGGTTTCTTCGAGTAATCGATTAAACCAACTAGGGTATTGCAAGGTGGGGAGTATCACTTGATACACCCCACCAAGCAGACCCCACAAATAGAATCTGAAGTAAGTTCAGAATTAGAACTTAACAAATCAAACTTTATCCTGAGCTAACTTCAGGGTCTATCACTTAATAAGTAAACAAACACATAGACACTAAAATGATCAACCTAAAAACCAAAACCACCATCACCAAATTCTCACTCTTATTAGTCCTTTTCTATCAAATTTTGACTCCAGCCAGTGTCTATGCAGGGCCTCCAGCCCCTCCAGCTCCACCTCAAGCACCTTCAGCCCCATCAGCCCCCCAAGCTCCTTCTGCTCCTCAAGCACCTACTGATCCAGACGATCAACCAGATGAAGAAGAGCCTGAGCAAGAAGAGCAAGCTCAACAAGAAGAAGATTCATCAGATTCTCAGCAGCCACAACAAGATTCAAACCAACAAGTTCAAGATCAAAACCAGGATCAAAATCAACAAGAAACCCAAAATCAAACTCAACCACAATCAACCACTCAATCTTCAGACGATAATAATTCTTCAGATTCCGGTACCGGTGACTCCACCATTCAAACTGGAGACGCCAATACCAATGTAGCTGCAGCAAATTCAGTCAACACTAACACCCAATCAGACACTGCCGGTTCTGGTGTAGATGAAGTCAATCTCTCCAATGATGGTAATGGTGATAGCTCTAGTAACAACAACACTGTCAACTTAAGCGACTCAGACTCCACAGTCCAAACCAACGACGCCAACATCAACAACACCGTCAATGCCGGTTCAGACACGGGCAACAACAACAACTCTCGAAACACTGGCGGTAACTCAACCACTATCACTGGTGACGCCAACACATCGGCCACCATCATCACCCAAGCCAACACCAACGCAGCAGGCGCCTCAGCCAACGAATTTAACATTGTCGATGACTATCAAGGCGACATAGTTTTAGATGCCACCAATCCTTGCTCATCAGGTTGCCAAGCGGGTGAAGTCATTGTTCTAAACAACGACGGCAATGGCACAGGCTCAAATAACAACAACACCGTCAATGCAACCACCACTGACTCCACTTTCCAAACCAACACCGCCGACGTTGAAAACAACATCGTCCTCACTGCCAACACAGGCAAAAATGACTCTATTAGTAACACTGGTGGTGACAGCACCATAGTCACTGGAGATGCAAATGTCTCGGCCAACGTCGTTAACTTTCTTAACACCAACGCAGCCGGCAACGTCGTCCTCAACACCGTCAATATCTTCGGCAATCTTGTTGGTGACATCATTGCACCTCAAATGCCCTCATCAGGTTGTAACTCTTGTTCAGGTTCAAACGGAGCCAGCCTAGCCAACGCCAACAACGGAGTAGATTCAAACAACAACAACACTTTCGAAAACACTTCCAGCTCTGAAATCTACCAGACCAACGACGCCAACATCGGCAACGCTCTAGACATCAACGCCAACACTGGTAACAACTCCACCCTCAGCAACACTGGTGGCAATAACTCAATCACAACAGGCCAATCCGATGTCGACGTCAATGTCTTAAACGTTGCCAACCAAAACATCACCTCTGGAAACTGGTGGATAGTTCTTGTCAACGAAGCCGGCAATTGGGTAGGTCACATCGTCGGCTCACCTGATGGCACCAATCTTGCAGGTTCACAAGGATCATCTTTCACAGTTAACCCCAACGATGGCTCCATAAACGCCACCAACTCAGGCAATGGCGACAACTCCACCAACAACAACACAGTCAACCAAAACTCCAACTCCACCTTGGTTCAAACCAACACCGCCAACCTCCAAAACAACATCTCTCTCTCAGCCAACACTGGAGGCAATGACGTTAGCAGGAACACTGGTGGAGCCAACAACATAGTTACAGGTGACGCCAACATAGTTGCCAACCTAATCAACTTCGTCAACACCAACATTGGCCCAGATGCCAACGTCATGATCACCGTTGTCAACGTCTTTGGTAGTTGGGCAGGTAACTTTGTATCCCCTGACCACCACGCCCAAGCCGCTGCGGAAAAAAGTAACAACTCCAATCAACAAGCCGCTCTAGGTGGCCCAGTAGGGCAAAACCACAACTCTGACCAACAACAAGGAGAGCAAGTCACTTCCAACCAAAACACTACCTCGACATCCACAACTCAATCAACAGAGTCCAACACAGGTAACTCACTTGCCTTCAACCTCTCCAACAATCCCGACAACTCAGCTCAGAGTCAAACTTACAGTAGAGGAAGTTCAGTCCAAGGGGCCACTCAAGTGCTTACCGAAAAAGCTCAAACCACTCTTCCAGAAGCTGTTGCTGATTCAGTCACTAGCTCCAAAAAACAAATCAAAGTTACTTGGCCGGCTCTTATCACTTCACTCCTAGGACTTGTATACGCCGGCCTAAGAGCCAAAGGTTTGGTCTGGGCCTAAGCCAGACCAAAGCTAGAAATGGGACCTAGCTTACAAATTAAATAATCGGACAGGAAATGAAAAAAACATTCGCGCTTATAGCGTTGGTAGCTTTGCTGACCAACTCAATCACACCCGTATATGCTGAGTCTATTGACCTAAGCGTCAGTGGCAACGGTGACAACTCTCAATCTTCAATCGAAACCAGTGTTTCAAATGACACTAATGTAGATCAATCCAACGATTCAAAGGTCTCCAGCGACGTTTCCAACGATTCTAATACTGGCAATAATCAGGCTAACCAAAATACAGGTGCCAATACCAACCTTCAAACCGGAGATGCCAACTCCCAAACCAATGTCGACAACACCAACATCAACCAAAATATAGTTGATACTAACTGTAATTGTGACACAGACTCAACCCTTGCTTTAAACATCACCGACAACGGCACTGGCTCTACCAACAACATCACAACTTCAGTCAATCAAACTAACCAAGTCTCCCAAACCAACACTGCCAAGATCAATACTACTGTCAAAATAAACGCCAACACAGGTAACAACTCTATTAACCGAAACACCACTGGCAACATCAACTTATCAACAGGAGACATCCACGAACAAACCAACATCACCAACCAAAACATCAACAACTCCTACGCCTCCATCAACAACTCACTCTTTTCTGACAATGTCCAAGCCAACATAAGTGGCAATGGGGCCGACACCAACAACAACCTGGTTCTCAACATCACCAAAGACAACCAGATATTCGTCACCAACAAAGCCCACGTCAACAACTCAGTCATCAAACACCTAAATACTGGTGGTAACAAAATCAACGGCAACACTGCCACTGATATCAATCTAAACACAGGTAGTATCTTCTCCATCACCAACTTAATCAACAAAGGCATCAACACTTCAATTGCCTATCTCCACGATTGTATCGATGAGGATCATCCAGAGGATCCCTCAGACCCAGGCGACCCCTCAGACCCCGACGATCCAGCTGGTGGACACGGAGGTCCAAGCAGTAACAATGGAGGTGGCGGCAGCAGCAATGGTGGAGGAGACAACAACTCTGACTCAGGTGTTGGCGGATCAGTCCTAGGTGCAACCCTGCCTGAAACTGGTAGCAACTCACTCTATTTCCTCCTCGCCAACGGCTTCATCTTCATGGCAGGCATCACCCTCAGAACTAGAGCTTGGAGACTAGCTTCAGCTTTTAACCACGACTACCAACTCAAATTCACCATCACCTACTAGACACTCTCACAAAACGCCATAAGACTTTCATTCAAAAAGGGTATTTTATCCAACCAGGTAAAATTAGAAATAAACCTAACTCCGCGTTAAAATACCCCCATGAAACCCAAAACAATTGGCAACTTTCTCATTGCTTTTTCACTCATATCCACTCTCTACATCTATTACCCACTCCTGAAGCTTCAATTTGCCTATCAATTTTCTACCCCTTCCCAAAACACTATTCCCAAATCAACTCAATTCGGCTTAGTTATCGATAAAATCAACGTCAACGAAATTATCTACCCCAATATCGACCCATTCAACAAAACCTCATACTTACCAATTCTCCACAAAGGGCTAGCCCACGCCAAAGGCTCGAGCTTGCCCTCTCAAGATGGCAACATATTTATCTTTGGTCACTCAAGCGATAACCCATTTTCTATCACCAGATACAATACTTCTTTTTATCTTTTAGACAAACTCCAAACAGGTGACCAAATCAAACTCTATCACCAAGACCAAGAATACTTATTTCAAGTTACATCCAAACAAACAGTCAAACCTTACCAAGTAGAATTTTTAACTCAAAACTCTCCACAAAGTACCAGCCAACAACTAATCCTCCAAACCTGTACTCCAGTGGGCACATCTATTAACCGCCTGCTAGTTTTCGCTACTCCAATCCAATCCTAACTCTTTCACACCTTTTTCGCCTCCCTCTCTTGCACTCCCTATTTCAGCTTGCCATAATGGGTCTATTCATTAGACACCTTTATTATCCAGCTAGATGAACAAATACCTAAAACACATCTTTACCCCTCACCATACCAACAACCACCGTCCCAAACTGCTCCACCCGGTTGGCATAGCTTTCCTCATTGGCTTAATCTTAGTCATCTCAAGCGCTATAGAGATTTTTAAAACAGTCTCTCCCAAAGGTTTTGTTCTTGGCTACGCCAGCAACATCACCATCGAGCAAGTTTTAGAACTAACCAATCAAGAAAGAACAAACACTGGTCTTCAACCTCTAACTCTAAACCCACAGCTTTCGGCCGCCGCTGTTGAAAAAGCCAACCATATGTTCTCCAACAACTACTGGGATCATATTAGCCCAGATGGCACTACCCCTTGGTTCTTCATAAAGGGCCAAGGTTATCGCTACTCCGTGGCTGGAGAAAACCTGGCTAGAGACTTTGACTCTTCAACTCCCATGGTCAAGGCTTGGATGGAATCACCCACCCACAAAGCCAACATCATCCACAACAAATTCACAGATACTGGCATCGCAGTAGTCAACGGCCAGCTAGATGGCTTTGAAACCACCTTAGTTGTCCAAATGTTTGGTCAACCAACCACAGTCGTTACTTCACTCACCCAAACCGATGGGCAGCAGCAGCAACCTACTACTCCTCAGATAGCTTCAGGCGAAGAATCCAATCCTCAACCGGCCTACCAGCCACAAACCGCCCAAGTCCTATCTGAAAGCCAAGTCGGAGAGCAATTCATTATCTCGCCTCTAAGCCTCAGAAAATCAATTGGCCTGACTGTGTTACTCACTTTAGCCTTAGTCTTGGTTATCGATGAACTCATCATCCACAAAAAACAAACCATCCGTTTTGTAGGCAAAAACTGGGCTCACTTAAGCTTTCTCGTAGTCATCATTATTTTAGTGGTCACAGCCACTGGTCCGGGAGGTATCCTCTAACATGTTTAAAAAATCTCAAGACAACCACATCCTCGACTACGCCATCCTCATTGGCATCCTAGCTGCTACCACAATATCAGTAAAAATTTTTAACCTTCACAACTCCTCATTAAAACTCACCAGCATCTTCCTATCTCTTGCCTATGTCATCTGGGGCATTGTGCATCATAAAAAGGCTGGTCATATCGACAAAAAAATTGTGCTAGAATATTCAGGATTAGCCATTTTAGTCAATATAATCATTTTTTCTTTAGTCTAAATTTCACCAAAATTTAAAATCACAAATCAATTCACTAGCTACTAGCTACCGACTACTAGCTACTCAACAATATGAAAGGCATAATTCTCGCCGGAGGCAAAGGCACTCGACTCAAACCACTTACCAGAGTCACCAGTAAACAACTACTTCCCGTTTACAACAAACCCATGATTTACTTCCCTCTAGAAACCCTTCTCAAAGCAGGAATAAAAGACATCCTCATTATCGTTGCTCCAGACCACGCTGGTGACTTCCTCAAGCTTCTAGGTAGTGGCAAAGATTTTGGTTGTGACTTCACCTACGAAGTTCAAGAAGATGCTAGGGGATTAGCCGATGCCTTTTTAGTCGGTGAAAAATTTATCGGCAACGACAGCGTCACCATGATCCTTGGAGACAACCTCTACGAAGACGACTTCTCAGATGCCATCAATAGTTTTGAATCAGGCGGTCGTGTATTTGCCAAAAAAGTCCCCGATCCACAACGTTTTGGAGTAGTAGAGTTCGACGACAACAATCAAGCCATCTCAATAGTAGAGAAGCCCGATAACCCCAAGTCTGATTTTGCCGTTACAGGACTCTACATCTATGACAACACAGTTGTCCAAAAAGCAAAAGACCTCAAACCCTCCCCCAGAGGTGAAATCGAGATAACCGACATCAACAACTTGTACCTCAAAGAAGGTTCGCTTGATGTGGCTTTTGTTCAAGGTCAGTGGCTTGATACTGGAACTTTTGAAGCCATGTTCCAAGCCACCAACTTTGTTCGAGAAAAAGAACTAGCCAACAAATAGCTATCTTTTAATAGCGCATCTAACTGCTCATTGATTGACTCTATTTCATCACCCGGATAAACTTAAACTATGAAGTGGTTCATCTATACACTAACTGCACTAATTGTCTCTGCTTTCACCTTTACTGCCTATGCTCAGGACTCCACCGATTCAGCTCAAACCACGCCTCCCACCCAAGCTCCCCGTACCCAAACCTATTTAGAGCGCCTAACCCAGGACTATTTTTTTCAGCTAGAAAAATATCGTGAAGTCAAAGAAAAATACGACTTCGAAAAAGCCGAATACAAAAAATTGGGCACCCTTGCTTCTCAAGAAGATGCAGTCACCAGCCAAAAACAAGTTATGATTGCCCGAGCCGGCACTATTGCCGCCTACTTAGCAGTTCTAGACGAACAAATCAATCAAGTCGAAGGCGTTACACTTAGTGAAAAACAACTAGCCCAAGATCAAATCAGCTCAAGTATCCTCTTTCTAAACACCCATCAAGAAATCGTTCCTACTCTTTTTGACAAACAAAACGTCAACGATGCATCTGAACAATTTGAAGCCAATCTAGATCAAGTATATAAAGCCCAATACCATGCTTTATCTTTGCTTTCAGTCGCCAGAGTTAGATTAGCTCTAGACCAGCTCACCGTTGCCACCAATGACTATCAAGAAGACATACTATCTCAATCAGAAGAATCTAGTACTGTTGCTTCCCAACAAAGAGGGCTCAAAGAGGTTGGTCAGTTGATTCAAGATTCAGACCAGATTATGGAAAATGTTGAACTAATGCTAACCAACTTCCAAGTCTTTGAAAAAAGAAGTGACAGTCCCAAAGGCAAGTATGAATCCATGATCAAACAAATGGAACCAGTTTATGCCAACATGCAAAGAGCTATAGAATTTTTAATCGAACTAGAAAGAAACTTATAATATGGATCAAACTGAATTTAACGACCACCAAACAGTCTTTCAATCTCCCCCCACCCCCAACTCAAAAAAAGACTCTATTGATGAGACGACTCAACCAGATCAAGCCAAGCAAAAAAAACCCAACCGAAAGCTCCTTCTGTTAGTTGGACTCATCGGTTTCACCGCCATATTATTTGGATCACTTTTTGCCATCCAATTATCACAAAACTCGCAAGGCAACTTAACTGATCAGTTCCCCGACATCAATCTAAACAAACCAGAGACTAAACCTCCAACCGAATTTGGTACCAGATTACAAACAGTCAAGCAACAAATTCAAGACGCCGATCCAGCCACTATCGACGTTAAACCTCCCCCGATAGACTTCAACCTCGTTCTCTAGCCATTGACAACCAAACCAAATTCCACCATACTGTTTCCGTTAACAACTAAAGAAATCAAGAGCGACGGCTAAAGAACTGGCTTGCTAAACCGTCCAGCAACCCGTTTAGGATTTCCTAAATAGGGTGCTAAATCCAGCCCAAATGGGAAGATTTCAAACATCAAACACTCCATTTTGAGTGTTTTTTTTGTCTTAAACTCCCTTAGTTGGAGTTTTTTCTTCCTCAAAATCACTAATCAGTTTTTTACTGTTGCAAAGGGGGTGATATCAAATGAAAACAACACTAAAAAAATACGGCAACCTTATCGTTAAATATAAACTTATTCCTTTCAAACCAGACACAGAATCCGCAAACAAAGGGACTATAGTTGAAAAAAACGGTAAACGTTATCTTCAAATCTTTGACTCTTCCATCTTGCCCTACGAGATTAGCTAACACCAATCCAATTCCACCATTAGCTGTACAGTGTTACAATCCAGGCATGGCCAAAACCACCAACCAATTAGTAGAACAGATCCACCAAATACACCAACTACTCCACCAAGCAGAAGAACTAAAAAAACTCTTAAGACACGCTTGGCTCTCCAACAACAGACAAGAAAGTGTCGCCGAACACACTTGGAGAATGGCACTCATGGCCATCCTAATTTCACCCCACCTCAAACAAAAAGTCGATTTGGGAAAAACACTGCAAATGGTTTTAATTCACGATTTTGGTGAAATCTTAGCCGGTGACTTTCATGCTTTCAAAAAAGTTCCTCAAGATAAACATCAACTCGAACTCAAATCCCTCAAAAAACTCCTCAAAAAAATCGATAAGAAAACATCAGATAAAATCATCAATCTCTGGTTAGAATTCGAAGACTGCCAGACTCCAGAAGCTAAATTCGCCCAAGCTTTGGATAAAATTGAAGTCCTAATCCAACACAACGAAGCCGACACTCAAACTTGGGTCGAAAAAGAATTTGAATTCAACTACTACTACGGCTACGACAAAGTTACCCACGAAAAGGCACTCCATATCCTTCGTGACTTAGTTCTTGAAGAAACCATACATAAAATAAACTTAGAGCCCATTGTCTCTAGTTCAATTTCCAAATCATCAAGTTCAAAACCATCGCAAAGCTAACCCAGCCAAAGTAGGGGATTAACAACCAAAAAACTCTCCTTTCAGCTTCCCACAACTCCTTTAACAAAAAAACCAAAACCACCCACAAACTCACAATCACCAACAGCCCCAATGTAATTGACCTCAGTAAAAAAAACACCGGCGACCAAAGTGCATTCAAACAAATTTGTACCCAAAACAAAACCTTAACATTTAAAATCTTTTTTTTCTTCCTCTCAATCCAAATCAAATACCAACCCACACCAAGCGCTAAGTACAATGCCGTCCACACTGGTCCAAATATCCAATCCGGAGGAATAAACCATGGCTTATTTAAAGTCTGATACCAACTTTCAATTGAACCCATGGAAAATATAGAACCAACTATCCCAATTAGCTGTATCACAACCACCGACACCAACAATCTATTCCACTCAATTTTTTTCTTTCTTTTCCAAAACATATGTTATTGTCATTCTGAGCCCGAAATTTATTTCGAGTGAAGAATCTAGCTAAGCGTTACAACTATCACATCATCTCATAAATTAAGCTTTATTACCTTAGTGCATTAAGGCAATCTATCCTCTTGACCCAACTCTAAATTTCTGCCATACTCCACCCAAACATTACCCAAATCAAACTGTGTCATCCTGATCAGCCTGTGGCTGAGAAGGATCTAGCGAACAAAGAGAGCGCAACTGATGAACAACCAACAAACCATCCCACTAGCTCATAAAATCAGACCTCAAACCTTAAAAGATTACATCGGCCAGTCTCATCTAACAGGTAAAGGAAAACCAATCAGCCAAGCCATTAAAAAAGACCAAGTCCACTCCATGATTTTCTGGGGACCACCTGGTACTGGTAAAACCACTTTAGCCAAAGTCATCGCCAACGAAATCGACGCCACTTTTTATGAACTCTCAGCCGTCTCCGCTGGCAAGGCTGACGTTCGAAAAATTATCCAAAAGTCCCAAGATCCTCTTTTTTCACCCCGATCCATCCTCTTTTTAGACGAAATCCACCGTTTCAACAAAGCTCAGCAGGACTACCTCTTGCCGTATGTCGAAGATGGCACCATCATCCTTATCGGTGCCACTACCGAAAACCCCAGCTTCGAAGTCAACTCGGCTCTTTTATCCCGCTCCCAAGTCTATGTCCTCAACCAACTTACCAAAGACGAGCTCAACCAAATATTGCAAGCTGGAGTGGGGGAATTAAAAGTCACTTTGTCACAAGAAGCTCAAGAATTTATTCTCGAATACGCCAACGGCGACGCCCGCACCTTATTAAACCTTCTTGAAAACGCCGCCAATCTTTATTCTCCTGTCATCCTGAACTCAAGTGAAGGATCTAGCAAAGCGTCAAAATCAAAAAAATTTGTCATTACCAAAAAACACCTCAAAGATTCTCTTCAATCCAAACATCTCCGCTACGATACCAAAGGCGAAGAACACTACAACACCATTAGTGCATTTATCAAATCAATGCGAGCTTCAGATCCAAACGCCGCTCTATATTACCTTGCTCGCATGGTCGAATCTGGTGAAGACCCAAAGTTCATTGCCCGTCGTATGGTTGTCTTTGCATCAGAAGACATCGGCATGGCTCAACCCACGGCCCTCGTCGTTGCCAACGAAGTTTTTCGTGCCGTCGAAACCATCGGTTATCCCGAATGTGCCATTAACTTAGCCCACGGTGTCGTTTATCTCGCCACCGCCAAAAAAGACCGCCGAGCGTACGATGGATTAAGACAAGCCCAAGCCGACGTCCAAAAACATGGCAACCTCCCCATACCACTTCATATCCGAAATGCTCCAACCAAACTCATGAAGGATATTGGATACGGTAAAGGATATGAAATGTATCCAGAGAAAGGGAAGAGTTTGCTGCCTGAGAAGTTGAAAAACAAAAAGTATTTTGATGAGAAGAGTAGTAAATGATTCAAACTGGAATACGACTCAAGGCTATCAAAGGGATTGATAAAACTGAATCAACTGAGTTCCCTTTTAATCTGCCACTGATTAAAAAGTTCACTAGGATGGACTTTCGTACTCCTGTAACTTTCTTTGTTGGTGAAAATGGTGCAGGAAAATCTACGCTTATCGAAGCTCTAGCCTATGCTTGTGACTTGCCTGTGGTTGGATCAAAAAACCTTGATCAGGATATTACTCTTGAAACAGCAAAAGGACTTGGAAAAGGTTTACAACTTGAATGGACAAATAAAAATAGAAAAGGCTTTTTTCTTAGAGCTGAGGATTTTTTCGGTTTTACTAAATCTTTAAATCAACTCAGAGCAACTTTAAAAGAACAACTTGCGACCTTGGATGCTGAGTTGCCTGATGGGTACGGAAAAATGTTAGCAACAGGATCAATAAGAGGACAGATCAAAGAACTAGAACAACGGTATGGTGTGGACTTAAGTGCGCAATCTCACGGAGAGAGTTTCTTGCAACTGTTTCAATCTCGAATGACACCAGGAGGTCTTTATATTCTGGACGAGCCTGAAACACCTTTGTCTCCAACTCGACAGCTAAGTTTAATCTCAATTATCAAACAAATGGTGGCCAAAGACTGTCAGTTTATTATTGCAACTCACTCACCGATTTTGATGGCTTATCCGAAAGCTGTGATTTACAGTTTTGACACCATCCCTCCTAGACAAGTAGATTATGACACTCTTGATCATGTTTCACTAACGCGAGACTTTCTCAATAATCCGAACGCATTTCTTGATAGGCTTTAAAGGTGAATCTATTCATTTAGATAGCAACACTTTTTGTATTTTCTACCACTTTTACATGGGCATGGATCATTTCGGCCGACTTTATTTGTCACTAATTGCCCTGGCTTTGGAATCATTACTTTTGAAAGATTCTCAAGTCTTTGGTCTTCTTCCCAAGGACTTTTTGAGTAGGCGATTGCATCTACTAAGTTACCACTGTCTAAATAGCTACCCAGGCTTAACCATTCACCCGATTTAGACTTGTATTTTCTAGCCATCCCATAAGCAAGGACTTCATCTAATAAATCTTTTGAAGTTTCATACTTAGTTATATAACTTATTCCATTTTTTGATGTGAGTTCCATCGAAAAACTGTCTGACCGACCCTGCACTCTTACTTTTTCTCTACATTTCTTCATGTATTGAATAAGTTCTTCGACCGCTTGGCTGGATATTGTTAGTAAGAATAAAGCTGCATCAATAGTGTTCGGATTTTTTGAGCTTAGTATCTGATTTATTACTTCGTCAAAATCTTTATTTCTCCACTTTTGCTTTAATCTACTTTCGCTTTGAAGTTCATCTGACCCATATAGCTTTCTAATAAGGTCGTCATCTATGAGTTGACCAAAGTCTTGAGTTACAAATATTCGATCAGTTTTACTGGATGGATCTATATAGAGTTTTTGGTCTAGATGGAAGCCTAATGCAGAGATTTCAGAAGTTGCGAGGATCCTTTCAGCGAGTGTAGTTCTTTGTTGTAAATAGAATATAAAATCAATTGGTTCTGGTAAGTAATTGCATAACAAATCTAAGTCAAAAATATTAAGTGATATAGGAAATGGGTCGTTTTTTTCTTTTTTGAGGTATGTATGAGATTGAAAAGATAACGCGGGATAATTGTCCGTAGTAACTGTAAGGATGTAAGCTTCATTCAAAGACTCATTGACTTGAATAGTCAAACCTTCTTTTGTTGTAATTATATTTGATTTTGAGAGAAGACTTTTTCTTGATATTAAAGCTTGATCATAGGCTGATTGTATTGCGCCTTTAAAATCAGAACCGAGTTTTTCTAGGTCACCTTGTCTAGCAAGTTGAGTTAGCTTTTTAGATTTCGCTTGGACAATGATGGCTTTGTTTCCATAGAGTACTAATACATCAATATCTGTGAGGAACTGCCCCTTTTTTTTGTGGATTTTTGCACCTAAATGAACATTTGATTCTCCAAAGACTGTTTTAAGAAGATTGTATGATTTTTCCTCGGTAAACTCTCCTCTGTGTTGAGTAGCGTCTTTTAAAAAATACTTTTCATCAACCTCTTTCATCCAATAAAAAGGACTTTCATCTATAGATCTTGTAAGAGCAAAACTTAACGGTATTAAATACTTATCTTCACTTAGTTCAACTAATGGTTTAATGCTTAGTTCATTGAAATCATTTGCAAATCTCATTTTTTCATTTACTTTGGCAGGAGTTACAGAAAATCTCTCTAAGAGATCTTTTTGATTGTCATTTTTATAGACATCGTTAATGTTGAAAGTGAAAATATCTAAAAGCCAATCACAATACTCCTCGAAGTTTGATATTGTTGGAGGATTGTTAGCTTTATGCTGACAAAGTTTTTTGATTGCTTTAGATAAATCTATTGCTTCATCAATTGAAAATCCAAAATGTTTTTTTATAAACTGTCTGTCTTTTTTGTATCTTTCATGAGCTACTTCCCAATATTGGTGATCATAGGCCCCTGATTCGTCATAGAATACAGCCTCTATTATTGCTTCTGGGGAAGTAAAACCTGGATGTTTTGGAGTTTCTTCAGATATGTTTTTTTGCTTCAGAGCAGATTCAAGCGTAGAGTTAAACATTTTTATTCCGTAGTAATTATGCATATCTTGAAGCAAGGCATATGTTCTTGTTATCTGATCTTGCATTTGTTCTTCAGTTGGTTTCGTTTGAGTGTCTATAGTGTGCTTAATAAGCAAGCCAAACATGAACTCTACTTCTTGATAGCTAAGACGATCATGCCAGTTCACTTCAGCATATTGATCTACTCCTAAAAATAAATCTCTCCTAGACATTGCTAGCAGGCTAAAAAGATAGCCAGGTTCTTTCACTAAGTTAGAAAGATCCTTAGTTGTTTTATTTATATCTGGTATTTTTGACTTATTTGAAGATTTTTTATTTTTCATCTTTGAAGATTATACTCTGGGATATAAGTAGAAAATATCTTAATACCGCCTTTTTCATATTTAAATCTCCGTTTGACGTCAAGTTTTTGCTCGAAGAAGATAAGTTTAATATGAAAAATATTGACCTATCGGAAAAAACAAATGTGTCGTCACAAGCTGAGTTGATAAAGAGAATAAACACCTCAACACAAGAAAGTTATAAGAATCTTCAGTTATTAGTAGTTCGGACTGACAGTCCGATTTCTCAGATAGATGCCAAAATCAAAAAAACAATGGAAACCAAGAGTAATCGGTGACTACGAGTTTGACGAAGTCGCTAGTGCTATGCAGAAAATGATTCGCCGAGGCAAGGAATATGAAGCCTGTTATTGGGCGTATATCTTGCACCATAGTGGTTACGGTCAATATGTGTGGAGACGGTTAATTATTATCAGTGCTGAGGATGTTGGAAATGGTGATCCAAACGCCGCTATTTTGGTAAATGCTTGTGCTACGAACTGGGAACGACTCCACAAACATACAAAAGATGTAAATCTCAGCAAATGTTTGCTTGTTATTCAGTCAGTTTTGTATTTATGCCGATGTAAAAAAGTCCGAGAAGTCGATAGTCTCGCTAACTTACTCAACGAACGATTTAATCGTGGTGAAAGGATAGAAATACCAGAGATAGCAATAGATCCACACACTCAACAAGGAAAGTTGCTTTTTGGAAGATTTGGAGACAATGACGGCAAAGAAAAAGACCGCAGAGATCGATGGTTCGATGAAAGTTCCGTTGTAACCAATAAAGCGTATGAAGATAAATGGAAAGAAGATTTTAGGGAGTTAGTTAACTCAAAAAACAATTAGACTATTTTTTTGAACTCATCTATTAAATCTGCCAAATCATCATAGTAGTCGCTTCCGTGCTGTTGACGATAGTCTTTTACAAACTTAACGAAATCTTTTTCAGTGCAGAGTTTTTTATAGTGGTCAATATCATCTAAAGTGAGTTTACCTTTTCTTTTTAAAGTGGCTACCCAGTCCATAAAGTTGGCTAGTAACTCATCGTCGTGCTTAGTTAACTTTGTACCTCTGGTCGCCCAATGAGCTTGGAACTCAAAGAATCTATTGTTCAAATCAATTAGAAGATTATCTTTTTTATTCTGAGCATTTTGCTCAATAGCTTTCCATGAAAAATAGGCTGATATTGCAGCTAAAATAGCTGTTGCTACCGTTGCTATAGCAATCCAAACATTAACCCAATCAACACCTTGATTGTTAAAAGCATTAGCTAGGTTTTGCGCTGTTGTCTCAGAAACTACGATCTCTTGTGTACACTCACTTCTTCTTTGGGGGAGTTGATTGCTGTGGTAATGATTGTGTGTTCTCATTTTGATTTGGTTGGTTATTTGTCGATTGTTGTTCTTGGTTATTTGATGGACGTCTCAATGACTGTAGTCCCATTGCCTTACCAGTATTGATAATCTGTATCTTTTGAACTGGTACTCCTGAGTTTGTAGTGCTAGATTGTTTGGTTTTACCTGTGCTCATAAGTATGTCACATTATATCATCTACTAACTGGAAAGTGATTTTTGGTACCGAATGTGAGGCAGTTGTTCCCAAAATGTAACCTAACGTAAGGCACTGGTAACCTAAATAACAAATCTCACTTTCGCCCAATGTCGGGCGGATGGCACCGAATGGTAGAGAGTTAGCAGGCAAACTCCATTTTTCAAAACACATGCTTTCAGTCCTTGTTATTGAAACTATCGGACTATATTTTCGTGCTTCTAAATAAAAGTTGGAACCTAATGGAAGGCGCATGGAACCGAGAGATATGAATCTTCGTGTTTTTTTCATAGTCCATGATGCCTGTATCCTGGTATAATTATCCCAATATAAACGGTCTCCGCTCCGACGTAGGAAACCACCTAATCCAAACCATTGTAAAGACGGGTAACTCTCGTTGATGGTTTGGATGCGTCGGAGCGGACAGCCGGAGAGGGTTACCCTTTTTTGGATGTGGACGAGCCTTCTCTGGATAAAAAGGAGGTTCAAGGTGAAAATATTTTTTACAATAATAGGGTCAATATTCTTAGGGTTAGTTCTTCTAGCAGGGATACTTTTTGTTCAAGATAGTTTTTCAGATAGTAGTAATTCAGAATCAATAAGTGTTTCCAATGATTCAATAGCGTCTGCTGTTAGACAAATAGCTACAAAATCAAAGGCTGAAGTGACTTCGTATCGGGAGATAGCAGTAGATCCTGAATATGCACTATCTGGTGGGACTACTAACATCATGATTGAGTTAAAAGTTGCTAATGCTTCAGGCCAAGAAAAAAGATCCATTGAGCTGATTTCAAGTGAAATCTATGCTGAGTTATTTCAGCAGGATAAAGGCATTAACACAGCTTGGATTAGTGTCACTACTGAGAATCAAGACATTTTAAAAACTTCTTTTGATAGAGAACTAGCCGAGACAATCGATAGCGATACTAGCGCTGAAGCTTATCAGTACGATGTTCTTCAACTCATGAAGGTTGAGAAATCCACTTTCTGATTTTGTAAGTCTTTCAAGTTGTCAAAGTAGCCGTAAAAGGTGTTTTCTTAGTTTTCCTATAACTTACACCTTAGTCGAGGTAAAATCAGACTAAATGTGACTAATGTAATTATGAAAAAAAATAAGAAAAGCAAAAAACAGCTAGACTTTTTTGATCGCCAAAAACTATTTATTGAAAGTCAAAAATCTGAAGATCTACATTTAGAAGATTTACTAGATGAAAAGTTTAAAGATTGGCTAGTAGGATCTGAAGATAAACAGATATGGGCTTTTATGTTTAATCCAGATCTAACTAATGAGATTCATACGATCAGGAAAACACTAGAGTGGCCCGATAGCGGTTTTCAGTTTGAAAACTGTAGTGTTAGTCCGTTTTCAGATTCAATTGATTTTAAAAATGGTGAGTTGGAGCTAACTAAGTCTCCTTTTTCTGATTCCTCGGTTACAAAAGGAAAAGAACTGGGTTTTACTATCCAACGATTAAAGTATGACCCTTTCAGTATTTTGAAACACG
>CBDUQH010000011.1:0-21721 GCA_965369335.1 uncultured bacterium | reverse complement strand
CCTATACCCTATACCCTATACCCTATACCCTATACCCTATACCCTATACCCTATAAACCATTCTATCGTCTGTTAAAGTTCACAAATTTATCGGCTGCTATAGCCGTAAATTCAACCCAGGTATTATACCCCAAAACACCCAAAATTGTACCACTATAGGACAATATTGCAAAAAAACACCCGAGGGTGATCAGGCTTTTGCCTAAACCACTTACTCGGGTATAACATATTGATAAGCTTGGCGACTAGCCAAAAATGACGTATATAAGGGCTACAGCCATCAGTCCCAAAACAAAATAGACCAAAGGCCAGCACCAAGTACAAAACTTGTCACCCATGGCTAACCCTCCAATGTAAAACTTTGGCAGTCTTGCACGGTAAATCCACGCACCCACCAACCATCAAATTCAGAGGCACTAAAGTCGTTAACCAATTCTGGCTCAAAGTCTTGATCCAGCCGCCACATCGAGGAGTTGCCATCTCGATCAATCATCAGGTAGTATAACCAACCTTGATACGAAACCAAGTTATAGGCATAAGTCCAACTTGGGAAATCAAAGACACTACTCGCATCTCCCGTTGTCAGATCCAGACGCACCAGATGGTGACCGTAGTGATTCATCGAATTCAGTGAACGCTCAACGAAATACACGCTCGAATCAAGCACCGGACCAAGCGACACGATGTGGCTATCTTGAGTCACATAAACGCCTTCGCTTCCTTGACCGATACGAACCAAACGAATACTTTGACCAAGATCATTTGAACTCAAAACCACCAATTCATTCTCAGACGCCCAAACCACATCGGTAATCAAATCTGGTTGGGAATACAATCCCAAAAATGTTTCACTTCCATCATATGCTGATACATGGTGTTCACCATTTGCTTCATAAACATAAGCCAAATAATGCCCATCCTCAGACCATGCTGGTGCAAATTCAGCATGCCCGCCCAAATCTTCATTATCTTCCAACAGATAACGTCCATTTCGGACTACAATCTCAAACTGATCAGTAGTGTATTCATAAGCCAAATCACAATGAGTGCTAATCACAGGACGATAAGCACTACCACTATCCCAGTACACATTTCCACCGGTTTCTGACTCAGTGATCAGATAAAAATCATACTCGACCAAATCATCATAACCTAGGTCAAACAGCATCGTCGTTTCTGCTTGAGAGGATTCATCTATAGGTGAGACCACATATGCCCACACCTCGCCGCCTTCGACAGTGACTTCAATCCGTCCTGAATCATCTTGAGCGTGAACAAACGTTCCAACTAAAAATGCCATCACAATCAGGGAAATGATCACCGAAACTACAAGTTTCTTACTCATGGTATTACACGTCCTTTCTCATAATTGAGAACTAAAGTAAATGCAGTAGACAAGCGTTTCAAACACCTCTCTACTGCACTCACTTTTGCTTATCAAATGTCAAAGAACCAAAAATGTCGGCAACTTCTTGCCAACTTTTTCAGACCTGTATTTTACCATCCACATCCCTAAAATAAAACTATAAGGACACATTGCGTTAAAAAACTCACCCGGCCTCTCCATGTGGATACTACCGGGCGTAACATATATACATCATGATAAGCGACTTGTCTTTAGGTGTTTGCACAGCTCGACAAAAGCAACAACCGGAACCAACACAACCACCAGTATCAATCCCAACATCAATTCAAAATCAGTCATCTGATCGAACACTACTTCCTCCTAACTTCAAGTCTCGAATTGGCCATAAAACCATCGCAATTGCAAAAAGAATCATGGCTACAATCATATTTAAGTCCGCTTCAGTTTCATTCCACTTCATCGCGAGTAATCCCTCCAAAAACTAACCGCTTGATTACATTTAAAATCAAAGTAGCACCCAACAATGCAAACACAGTTGCGATCAGAGCGTCAAACGTATCATTACGTTTCGTCATTGGACTGTCCTCCATTAAACCTGTGGGCTTCAATCATACTCGGATGACAACCACCCATCCAAAGTGGATCAGGACCTTCTCCAGGCCCCATCAACAAAAGACCTATCAGCACAATAGCTGTAACTATAGCCACAAACAGTATGCCGTTATCGAGAGCAAAAATCACAAACAAAGCCAAAAAAACCAATCCAAACCCAATCGCCCAAAAGCGATCAACTTTGTAGTAGTACTTAAAAATGCCAAGTACATAATGAATGTTGTTGGGCAACTTGAAAATACTGCGGTCAATATCAGCATCCGCCATTTGACTCTTGTATGTTCCGGAAAAACTGTGGTTTTCACCGGTACCCAACAAAAAGGCAACAACAAATACAAATCCAAGAACCAACACGATCAATCCCACCACTGCTGCTAAAACCAGCTTAGCCGACAACGATGAAACCAATCCCAACAAGGCAAAAGCGGCTACAAACGCCACCACTCCTGCCAATCCTAAAAACATCTTGTTCATACGGCTCTTTCCTTTCTCAAAACTCTGTCATTCTGAGTGCAGCCGAAGCTGTGTGCTGTCCATTGATTACTTATAATTGAACAGTGAATCTAGCTCCTGCGCAAAATTCTCACTCCACTTTGATGTTTACGTTGGACAACCAACCAAATTAGCTCTCCAACGCAAACATCTTCGCTTATCACCATGTCAAAGAACTCCACCTCAAGCTAAACAACATATCTAACCTAAGATCAGAAATCTCTTTCATTCTACTTTACAACCTCACAAATTAAAAACTACTGAGGTGGGCACAATGGGGACATACCCACCTCTTTTTGGACAGAGTTATTGAAATTGGTTTCCAAATCGTGATCGTATAAGATCATCAGGTCTTGGCGCATCTGGAAAATCACTAAGAATAATCACCTGTGATGATCCTGGCTGATTCCCCTCTTCTGGAGTTTCCAATTCTAAAGGTTCATCTTCAGCTTGATCTTCATTGGCAGCAATCCGATCAAAGGTACTCGAAACCATATCATCATCTTTGCGCAAGTGCCTCAAATCTTTGATTTGTTTAGCCACATTCTTCTTTACTTTATTGACATCAAAACCGGCTTCATGTGTCTCAACTTCATTGGCTAAGTCCGCTTCAGAATCAAACAGTCTTGGCAACCGCACACTCCAAACCAAGCTAAGCACACGCCAACCCAGTTTTCGTACCTTTGCAAAAACTGTCTTACCGGCGATCTTCTTTCGATAATCTGCCCGCTGGGGCAAAAATACCTGAGTATATGTTAACCACAAGGCAAACAATGCCACTGACCCAAAGGCACCAATATACCAATTCAAGTCAGTTTCAAACACTTCCAAATCTTGCCGATCAAACGCTAGCGCTAACCAATAGATCAGCATCAGCGTCACTACCATTTGATCACTCACATAACCCAACACATTCTTCGTCAAAGTCTTGGTACTCATGATTACATCCTCCATCTTTCTCTATACTTTCTGTACCTCTTGTACCTTTGTACTTATCTTAAAGCCTTTGAGCCTTTGAGCCTTTGAGCCTTTGAGCCTTTGAGCCTTTGAGCCTTTGAGCCTCATTTTAACGTACTTGTCGTGTCCCTCAACAAAACACCTTTATTTTACCATCCTATAAAAAACCCCCTCTATTGTCATTCTGAGTCCACAAACAGTGGACGAAGAATCTGGTCTAAGCGCATCCAAAAACAAAAAACCGGCATTTGAAGTCTCATCTATAGTCATCAATTTAACTATAAACATTACTTCAGCCGGCTTTTCTTTAACATCTTAGGAAAGCCCAAACGCCACCTTCCAACCATGTGTCAACATAACGTTTAGGAATCCTAAACCCAGACCAATCAACAGTACCACAAGAACAATCCCGCTGTTGTCCACACCATTAGTTGCCAACACAAACGCAACTGGGAAAAAACAAACAGCACAGAGTAGTTTGGTTGTGTGACTTGCGGTAGCTAGTGCAGCAGTTCTGGCTGATACTCCTAGTACAAATGCTATCAAGGTCACAATTCCGGTTAGCATCTATCTGCCTCCTTCTCAAAAACTTAGCTTTGATGTTAAAAATACACTCATATTTTACCAAACAAAAAACAACAACCGGCGAGAAGCGTTGTTTCTTCGGCACAATCGCCAACAACACTTCTCTACCGGTTTATGAGTAAAATCCTTAATGCAACACACTAGATCGGTAAATCATAAATCCACTATGCTCTTCAAACACCGACATATCGGCAATCACAGTTAGAGTAGAGTTCTTAACCAACCACAGATTGCCATCAATTACTGCCACGTGGTCAAACTCAATTGGATTGATATCCAGCTTCACTCCGTTGAACAGGATGTTGCTGCTATCGATCACCTGCCACGATGTTGATTTAGACGCATCCAATAGCTCCAACGAATAAATTTCCACATCTTCGGTCATAAAGTCAGTGCTGTCGTAAATGCCAGCAAAATTGTTTTCATCAAAGCTCACGGTAATTTCGACATAAGCCTCGCGACCTTGTGTTACCACCAAAATACGATCACCTGCTTGGTAGATTCCATCAGGTACAGAAAAATTTGCAATTTCTGGCGTATTGGTGGCATTTCCTAATGGCACCTTACGGGCTTCTCTAATCGAAACAATCATCACTCCGACTAATGCCAAAATAAATACACTTACTAGCACTATCCACTTCTTATCCATTTGGGAAATCCCCTTTCACTCATTCCAAACACTTTGTGTGCTCGGTAAAGCCAACAGACAAACCTTATCTGCTCACTTCACCTCACACACAATATTTCAAAGTACTTCTGGTGACGACTGACTGTCTCAATTCTCTGAAACATTTCTGCCAGTCGCCACCTTTTACGTTATTTACTACTAATTAGCCGGTCGGGATTGGCGCCGCCGAAACAATGCGACCAACAAGAACGATAAAAGGCTGAACCCTAATAACTGAGGGTCTTGTTTGACCTCAATCTTAGTTAGGTACTCCCACATATAGACTGCGGGCATAAACATAATCAGCATTAGAGTTAATGATGTGGTTGGCTTTTGAGTATATAAAAAAACCAATATATACCAAGCCATTACTCCCAACCATCCGGCAAAAAATCCACCTACCATCCAACTATATAGTTTCCTCAGACATAATGTCCTCCTTCATTTAAAGACCTGTCTGATCGAATAACGTTGCTTTAAATGCAAATTAAAACTCACACCCAAAACGACGTTATCCGTACTTTGATTTATCAAGGTACTACAGTAGCGGTCGGCAAACCAACTTGGCACTAGCCAACCGCTACTTTCTGTTACGAGTTAATTTTCCAAGATACATCTGCCAGATGCTTACTACCTAAAGGTCGATCAGGATTTTTGAACCACAACATTGGGCTGTAAAAAACCACAGCACCCAAACTAGCCAGCGAACATAACATAATTATCTGACCCCTTGGCAAAAGTCCCACAACCCCTTCGGCAGAACCAAAAGCAACATACATCCCGTAGCTGAAGTAGAGGGCAAGGATCAAGGTCGCAATTTCGAAGATCTTCCTTACCCAGATGCAACACAAAATCACATCTATCACCAAACCTAAACTGATACCCAAAAAGATTAAGGATAACTGTAAACCTACTAAAGTCCCCATAATCTAGCTCGCTCCTTCATTTCAATCCGATAAAGAGTAACAGCGCTCACCACAATTGTCACCAAGACAAGCATCAGCAACGAAAACTCATAGCCATCTACCAATGTCCAGTCAACCATGGCTACTGCAACCAACAACAAACCAATGGCAAACACCAAAAACAAAACGATAATCTTCCATCGTTTTTCTTCCTCAAGCCATGTCTCAAACCACGCGCCTAACAAACTAGCTAGACCCAATCCGAAACACACTCCAGGCAAAAACACATGCACCAACACTTCAGTACTCATTGATTTCCCTCCTTTAGGAATATCAAGCTTTGAATGGTTAAATTTTTTAACTCGCAACTTTTCAAAGTGCACAGAGGGTAGGATCAACCAAAAAAGTCTATCCGCAGGTTCGCTCCCACCCTCATAAATGATCTAGTAGATCTTACGCACGTCCCAAAACGCACGTAAGTGGCTCCAAAGATCTTTCCATATTGGTCTCACCGCTAAATGCAGTAAGCCTGCAACAGCGATAAAAAAACCAAACATTACTCCCAAAACTCCATATGCATCCAATTCTGTATGCATAACAAAACCCCTTTCGCTTTTGTTCATAGAGTTTACGGAATTTTTTCAATCCATATTTTACCACTATAGGGCTTTTTAGGCCAAAAAATAACGCCGCGAGTAAGGTTTCTGAATATAATCAGTTTTATCAACCTTCTCACGGCGTCTGTCATCGGTGTTAGCAATTATCTTCTTTTAAATGGGTTGGGGTTATCACCCCAGGGACACTCAAAAGTGCCCACCATTAATCCCAGAATAAAAAGAAAAGCTAAAAACTCTTGTAAATGCATTTGATTCTCTCCAGAGAACTGCAAAAAGAATACCGATAGATTAGGGTCACCCAACCCCACTCTATCGGCATCCTAAATACACTGTCTCAGAAACAAAATCCCCCAACGCTGTCATTCTGATCAGCCTATGGCTGAGAAGCTGTGTGCTGTCCATTGATTACTTATAATTGAACAGTAAATCTAGCATTGCGTCTTCACCGATATCCAATGTGCTAAATCAAAAAAACAAGCTTCTGCTTGTCTTCTTGAATTAACCCATATTTTATCTCTTGTCTCCCTTAAATCAAATACATAGACTTCAAAAAGTGTTAACGCCGCTTGAAAGATCAAAGTACAAATAAATGTACATTGGATGATCTCCAAGCGGCGTCCTAAATACCGGCGCGGGTTAGTTGTTTTCCACAAAATTCAGGTAGGGCATAACTGCCACGACCATGTCTTCAACATCAGTGGGCACTGCCCCTTCTGTCACAAATTTGTAGCGTTCAATCGCCTCTTGTACGGCAACCAAGAAACCACCTGAAACCAAGAGGACAAATCCTACAATTGCCAACGTAGCGAGGGTTGCAGCTTGTGTTGAAGGGTTGCCATTCAGTATCCAGTAGGAATAGCTTCCTACTAAAACAGCCAGAAAAGCAGCTAACGAAAAAACAACAGAGGTCACTTCGATCACAAACTGAGCAAGCGGGTGTAACCGCTTGAACCACTTCGGTTCATAAATCCCAGCGAAAGTTTTGATGAAGGATTTGACGAAGGATAAGACCGATTTCGAAATTTTGAGTAACATGATTTTTTGTTCCTTTCGAGACTATACATTTTGCAAAATGCCGATAAGCTAAAAGCCAGCCAGATTTGTACCCTTAAACAACTAACCTTTGTCATTCTGAGCACACTTGTTAGGGTGCGAAGAATCTAACCAGTGCGTACGTTTCACCAGATCCTTCATCCGCTTGATAGCGGATTCAGGATGACAATACTCAATCCGTGTCATTCTGATCAATCCGTAGCCTTGGCGAAAGATGAGAAGCAGTGTGCTGTCCTTTAGTTACTTAAAATTGAACAGCGAATCTAGCCACTGCGCCAACACATCTCGTCATTCTGAGGCTCTGCCGAAGAATCTAGTCACTACGAAACACATTTAGTCAGCCTGAACTTGCTCGCAACGTATCGAATGGTACTGTGGATTCAGAATCGACAACTTGTTTGGGTCACATCAACTCTGACTTTCACCTTATCGGCTTTTGCAATTTAACCGCGCCATGTAAAAGTGCTTTGAACTAAACAACTAAATTTCGCTTTGAAATCTGTTATTTAATTCCCCCAAATTATACCCCCACTCGACTAAAATGTCAATACTATAGGTCTTATATTCACCTTGTCTAACTTTATTTATTTTCAGGAGTGTCCCCTTTCAGGACACTCCCCAAAAGGGACACTCCTCCAAATCACCCCCCCCGTTTTAGTCAGGAACCTGCAATATTCGCCGCAAATTATATTGGGAAGCTCCCTGCTCTATATATTCAGGTAACACTCAAATCAACACACCCTCCTCAAGCAACACTTCCACTTCTCTCAGTCCACACCACCCCAATCTCTATTTGAGCAATCTCACCCCCTGCTTTGAAAGCCACCTCAAGAGACAATATCATTTCCAGATACAAAACCAGCCAAGTGTTAGTCCAGAGGTAAATCTGGACACACTTGGCTGTAAAACAACAAATCGGCGATTAGGAGGCTAGGGTCAGCGCACGAGGCTGTAATCTTGCCAGCGAATGGTAATCTCACCATTAACGGTCACTTTAGTTACCACTCTCACTTGACCTTGATACATCAGGTAAACGTAGTTGCCAACCTGGTAGGCATAGTCAATTCCATCCCAAGATTCAGGGGTGTATTCAACTAATTCCCCTGCTTGGTTGGGCAACTTGTGAACTCGTACACTGGTGCGCTGCACTGATTCAAAGATAGAACCTTCAAACCTTACAGCCCGACCACCCCAAAGGGCATAAATTGCCCCTGGGTCTTTGTCCACGCTAAAAAACCCTTCAGCGTGAATCACTGTCACATTTGCACCTTGTTCAAAAACGCCAAAAAAATCGGCTATTGCTAAGCACATAAAGGTTAACAGCAACAGCCCCAACAGTGGCACCACTATATTTTGCGGCACCAACATTTTCCATACCCCAGCATTCCTTGGGGCATCACTCACACTCATCGACATCAGATTTTCTCCTTAGATCAATACAGACAACACAGCAATCGAGATCAGAACAACCACATACAAGGCTAGGTTACGAAGATTCCACTTAGCTAAAACTCCCGTAAAAACTCCAATTCCAGACATCACTTCTGCCAAAGCATTAGCAAGTCGGTATGGACGATCAGACGTGTAATGCCATCTGACACTAAACATCCCCCCAAACAAACTAAAAAACCAAATGAGATAAACAGGCACGCTTATTGACCAATTTTCAGTCAAAACCAAGACTGAAACTGGCCACAAAGCAGCACAAAACAGAGCCGAAAATCCTCGACTCATCTTGTCATATTTATCCATATAGAAATATTCCACTTGAGCATCAACCTGCAATATCCACGCACCCAGCCAAACCAACAGGGCATAACATCCCGCACCAAAAACCAACCCGGCAAAAGCGGCTCCTACCCATATAATTGCTTGGGAGGCCACCACCACCAGCATAAGCAATGCGATACCTACCCAAAAATCTGGGCTACCTAAAAACTGTGTTTTGCTATCCACTTTGCTTCTCTCCTTATTTAAGTCGTCTTTATCTCAAAGACTTAAAAAATCCCCAAAACAAAGACGACTTAACGCCAATTTATTGTCAAAGAGCAAACAGGCTAATTTTACCTCAAGTAGACCAAGAGGTCAATATTATAGGATGCTAAACAGCTCGTCACATCCAAATCAACACGTCAATTGTCTCTTGGCACTATCTCTGATAAAATTTCCCAGTCAAGAAATCAGCCTAGGTAGTTCAGTGGCAGAACGCCATCTTGGTAAGATGGAGGTCGTGGGTCCGATTCCCACCCTAGGCTCACTACCACATTCTCTATACAATATACTCAATACCCTCTTGCTGGGATGCCGGAGTGGACAATCGGAACGGTCTGTAAAACCGTCGGCGCGAGCCTACGGAGGTTCGAATCCTCCTCCCAGCACAGGTATAAAAAACGACCATTAGGTCGTTTTTTGTAGCTATACTAGTATCATTCGAACCTTGGTGAGAATCCGCACATCGAGTTGCCATTGGGCAACCCGAGAAGTGTACCCAGAGGCGAAGCTCTCTGGGGTACCTCCTCCCAGCACAGAAAACCAAAACTCCCCGGGATGATTGATCCCGGGGAAACGCTTATATTCACCCCATAGTGTATAATACACCCTTCGGATCCGATTTAAGGGACTAGGTTATTAAAAGCCCCTGATAAAAAATAAATTTCATTCAGTATTCTCCTAAATTTGATTCCCCCCACAACCAAGATTGTGGCGCTAGTCTATTGCCCAATTTAGACAACATACAAACCAATTTAGGAGACACCATGTCTTTCAACAAAAGAAAAAATAACAAACCCAACTACAGAAAAAGAAGAAGTTTCCATCAGGGAAACAACTCAAATCGAGGCAGAAATCGCGATCGAGGTCGAGGCACAGACGTCAACATTGCCAGCTTTATCCAAAAAGCCATTAGAGCCGCCAGTGAAGCCACCAAACCAGAGGAAATCAACACCACTTTTCACAACTACAACCTCCACCCCCAAATCGTCGACAACCTAACCAAACAAGGATTTTCCAAACCTACCCCCATCCAACACCAAACCATTCCCCACATCCTCGATAACAAAGACGTGGTTGGTCTTGCCAATACTGGCACTGGCAAAACCGCCGCCTTCCTTATCCCCCTACTCCACAATCTAGCACACAACCACCAGACCAAAACCCTTATTATTGCCCCTACCAGAGAACTTGCTCTTCAAATCAACACTGAGCTCAAAAAATTCAGAGGCAACGTAAAAGCCTGGTCAGTTCTTTGTATCGGTGGTACTTCCATGAACCGCCAACTCCAAGACCTCAAATCACCACATCAATTCATCATCGGCACCCCAGGAAGACTCAAAGACCTCTCCAACCAAGGTGTTTTAAACCTCAACTCTTGTGACAAAGTGGTTCTAGACGAAATCGACAGTATGATGGACATGGGTTTCCTCCCCGATATCAAATACCTCCTTAGTAAACTTCCCCAAGATAGACAATCGCTTTTCTTCTCAGCAACCATGCCACCCAAAATCCACGCTCTTTCTCAACAGTTTCTCACCCAAGCCATCACTATCTCAGTCAAAACCACCGAGGTTTCCACCAACGTCGAACAAAGGGCCATCCCAGTACCAGGTAATCAAAAGACTTCCAAACTAGTCGAATTACTTCACCAAAAAGAGTTTCAAAAAGTTCTTGTTTTTGGCAGAACCAAAAGAGGTGTCAAAAAACTCGCCTTTACCCTCCAAGATCACGGTTTCAGAACTGACTCACTCCATGGCAACAAATCTCTTGGCAAACGCAAAAAAGCCCTTCAAGCCTTCAAAGACAATCACATAGATATCCTAGTTGCCACCGACGTGGCCTCCAGAGGTATTGATGTTGCAGATGTTACCCACGTCGTCAACTACGACGCTCCAGAGTCCTACGAAGACTATGTTCACAGAATTGGTCGAACTGGCCGAGCCGGCAACAAAGGCATTGCGCTTACTTTCGTCAGCTGACATCTCTAACCGAACAAACACTCATAGAGTTGGTTTTCACTTTTTTGGGATATAATTCACCCCTCTTTTGTGAATTTTGGCAATCCACTTGCCACTAACTCTCCTCAAAAGAAGTACTTTTATTTTAGACAAACATCTCCTGTAGTCAGTCAGAAAGGACACAAATCAAGTGTCTTTTCTATCTGACTACAGATTAGGAGATAACCTAATGATCTTCCTTTATGGAATACCTTCAATGGTATATGATCTCACTCTGTTTTTCTTTGGAAATTTAATCCATACAAGACGTTACCAAAACCAAGTCTTATCCGATCTTGGATTAAAACCCCCGACAGATAATCCTCTTCACAAGATTGTCATACTTATCACCTTCTCTTGGTGGGCATTCATCATCTTCACTTTCTTTGTTTGCCTACAAGGACATATCTGGGTTGGGATCTTAATGCAAATTTTGAACCTAACAGGTGCAATATATCTAAACTTCACCAAAGATTAGATCAGAAATCAGACAGAAGGAGCCGGCAAATCAAAACGTTTCACTAACACCAAAACACCGCCGCACTCCTTCTGTCAACCATTTCAAAACAACTTCTTAAAAGCAAACACCTCTACAGGTGTTTTTTTTTGTGCCCAAATTCACCCAACACAAACATATTTGTCCTACTATTGCTTAATTAAGTATAATCTGACTCGAATTCCCCGCCCCCTGCACCACTGGCACCTTCACATCCAACATTAAAAACGACAGCTTGGACATCGCCCTCCCCACCAACTAACTAGTGTCTAAACTGTCGTTTTTAATCCAACAAATCTTTTATGTAGTTCCTAGGAGCCCATAATGATACAAATTAAGGTAAATTACCCAACCCCAGAACTATTTGCTTATCTCAAGCTTTGGAAAGTCAAACACCGTCATCAGCCTGGCAAACCCGTGTACATCTATCCCCGTCCACTAAACTCAAGTACCAAACCAATCCTTGAGTATGATATTCCACCACCTGCCAGATCCCTTGAACCGTTTTGCTCACTACATCTTACAGAGAGTTACTCTTACAATGGTAAAACTGCCATATCTACAATCTTTTGTTTACCAAACGGAGCAAAAGGATTAGCCTATTCAATAAGACCTGGAAAGCCCATTAGTGCCTACTGCTCTGGGTTATACCACGCATTTACAGTAAAAATCATCGATGATAACCACAAGATAAATTTAAAAATTGTGGACCTCCGTATACAAACAAACATCACCAACCCAAATCATCTTTTGGTCAGGATAAAAACGCTTTTCAGCGACAAGTTTGAGTCTTTTCATCATGCCCAAAAGCTACAAGGTCTTAGCCGCGCAGTCAATGCTGCTTATAGCAAACTAACTAGCCCTAACCCTAGGCAGGTTTTTTTTGCCACAGAATTACACCCGGAAAAAGGCTAAATTCAAACAAAGACTAACACATAGGATTAAAAACACTCCCCGGGATACTCTATCCCGGGGAAAGCACCTTCACATCCAACATTAAAAACGACAGCTTGGACATCGCCCTCCCCACCAACCAACTAGTGTCTAAACTGTCGTTTTTAATCTACAGGTCTAAGCACTACTAAAGGAGACTCAAATTGATTTGGCCAATTTCCCTCCAGTTGAAAATATTCGATACGGACGAAGGTTTAATCGAACTCCTCACAGAAGAGGGTTTTTCAATTAACACCAATAACCCCAACTACATATTAGTTGAGGTAAAACCAACTCGAACAGAAACTGGTATCCTCTTTCACCAGCTACCAAAATACCTAAGCAACACCCCATTCAAACTCCAACTTATTGCCAGAGAGACTTGTCAAAGGTTTAAAAAACAAGACCAAGTCACAATAATCTGCGGAGGCAAAGGCGAAGCCTTAAAGGCTTACCACACAAGAGATAACACCAATACAAACGCTTTATTCTCTGTTGACTACGCTTTTGTTATCTTTGGCTACAAGGATAGTAACAAACACAAGCATCGACTCTCAATAAAAAACTATAGTGTTCACGCCACAGGTGTTTTGAGCGTCGAAGTCAGATATCAACTCATTTGGTCGGGTTTCGCATCATCTTTCCCCACTAAAAGTGAAAAACTTGACAAGTTTAGACAAGCTATCCAAGCAATAGTTGGTAAACTCAACAGTGAATTCCCCTACCGTCCTTTCTACTACCAAAAACGGTAGCCATTACACCCTGATTAAAAACACTCCCCGGGATACTCTATCCCGGGGAAAACAAGCTCTTTAACAATCCAGATTAAAAGACACCAGTTTGTCTAGCTAGATACCTAAATAAACTTGTGTTTTTTAATCGAGATAAGACCTAAGTTCACTGAGTAAGGAGCAATCCTTTGAGTACCATAATTCCCGAATCAATCCTCCCCAGACCTCCCACAATCCAAATTAAGGTTTTCAACCATGATACAGATTTAATCCAATTTCTAGACAACAACAAAATTGAATATCTATTGGACAAACAGGGGGATCTAATCATCTTCCCTCACTGTGAAGAGGTAGACTTGGACGGCACCATAGTTATCGCCCACTACCTCCCCCAACCCATCGCACAAAACAGTTACAGGTACCGCTTCCATGCCCACGCGGCTGAACATCAAATCAGAAACAATGACGGCTCATCTTTTACAATCTTCAGCGCGAAAGATGGAACCCAGTTGCCTTCATATTGGCGACCACCAAATGATCCCACCACCCAAGCCTTGTTTGGAGATATTGATAAGCCGTTTGTCTCAATCACTATCATGAAATACAACTACAAAAACCAGCCAAGATGGAAAATGTTCATCTTCAACCACCAAATCAAGTGGAACGACAAAGGATTCCTCTACATCAATTCTACCGAGTACTACACTGGATATCACCCTCCAACTAGATTTCTCAACAAAAAGATACAAAATTTCAAAGCAGCCATTAGAGCTGTAATCAAAAAATCCAAAGAGAAACGCAAAAATTTTGCTTACTTCTACGAAAGATTGAAACCTCGAACTTCAACACAGTAATCTCGATCCCACCACCCCTGGAGTATATTCACCTCTGGGGGTGGAATTAATACTCAAATACCAAACCCAAAAAAAACTCCCCCATTTAAATGCCCTACTCGGGCGGTATGAGGATCTTTCCCCGTAAGATTTTCAAGTGGGTGAACCGTTAATATAACCACGGTTATATTAAACTGAAATTTAAGTTGCCTCAAATTCCTTTAGTCCTCCCGTTTAGGGAAAGATTGTCGAGGAAAAATCTCCTCATTTCCAGCCTTTGTAGGGCAACAACATTATCTCTATCTAACTCAAGTTTGTCAACACAAAAAGACCGATACAAAGACAAAAACACCCCACTCATCACTTCTCAAAGCGATATAATAAATACCTTTCTACTAGCTCTTATTCTACCCTCTACTCGCTCACTTTTCACCTATCCTCTACACCCGCCCCACTGATCACTATTCACTAACTACTCTATCTACCTCTCAAAGCTTTAAACCTTTCAAGTAAGCACTAAACTCCTCGTTAATATCCGGGTGCTTCAAAGCAAACTCCACCACCGTCTTTAAATACTGTAACTTATTCCCAGTATCATAATACTTCCCACCCTTAATCTCTGCTGCCAAAACCTTGTGTCCATCAGCCAGCATCAGCTTCAACGCATCGTTATAGTAAAGCTCATCTCCCTCATCCAAATTATCCAAAGCCCGATCCAAATACTCAAATATCTCCGGCATCATAATAAACCCAGACACATTAGCCAAATCACTTGGAGCATTATCCTTCCCTGGCTTCTCAATAATTGTTTCCACATCAATCAGGCCATCTTTCAACTCCTTCCCTCCTGCAAACCCATACCGATCATAATCTTCATCTTTTTCTGCCTTAATACTCGCCAATACCGAACATCCATACTCTTCATAAACCGACAAAATCTGCCTAAATCTTGAAGGATTTGCCACAATAAAATCATCACTCCAGGTGTAAATAAACGGCTCGTCCCCAATCAAATGCCTCACATTCAGAAGAGGCGTCCCATTTCCATAAGGGCCTTTTTGGCGAACATAAGCAAAGTTAGCCAAATCAGATATCTTCTCCACCGCTTCCAACAAATGTCGCTTCTTAGCTCCACCCAAATGTAAATTCTCCACCAAATCTCGACTTGGAGTATCAAAATGATCTTCAATCGTTCGTTTATGGTATCCAGTCACGATCACAATATCAGTGATCCCACAATCGACCAACTCTTCCACCACAATCTGAATCACCGGCTTATCAACCACCGGCAGCATCTCTTTTGGCATCGCTTTAGTCTGAGGCAAAAACCGAGTTCCAAACCCAGCCGCAGGAATAACAGCTTTTCTAATCTTTTGGACTTTCTTGGACATATGCCTCCTAATAATTATTGCCACTCGACTTAACGAGCCTCATACTTTTTCACACTAATATTAATTCTCATCCCATCCTACCGCTTCCATTTGCCCTCGTCAACGCTCAGCCAACTTGGACAACAATAAAACAGGATCCTGTTAGCAGTACTTGTTACCCCCGCTTCACCCCTTTTTTATAATCCCCATTTATCACCCCAAAAAATCGTTGTATAATCCCTTTCTTGGCAAATTTACAATCTTTCTAGAAGGAATGCTTATCATGCAAGTTAACCCTTTCGAAATGTTAGCAATAGTAACTACAGTGCTTATCGTGATTCCCACCATTTTTATCTATTGCATCAAACATCCTCAAAAACAAAAAGGTAACAACCCTTTTACGCTTGAGGAAGATGACGGCGGCTTTTCACACTAGCCAGCAATTTGCCCGTCGGAGTGGTCGACTCAATCTGCGTTATCCAACCAAAACAGTCCCACTCCGACACCCACCTCTCATTAAATCAGTAACTCAAATCATAACCTTGTCATCAACACTTCAAAGCTTCCATCCTTCTGTTCCTCTCGTACCTCACATACTTATTGTACTTGTGTTCTTACATCCCTTTGATCCTTTGCTCTTTTGAGCTTTTGCCCCTTCCATACTTTCTGTACCTGTCGTACTTCTCATACCTTTTGTACTTGTTCTAGGCTTCTAAACCTCCACACTTCCCTCTTATTGCCTTTCCAGCCTTCCCTTGATAAAATTACCCGATGAAAAAACAAACTTCCTTAATAGGGAAAATTCCTTTATTGTCTTTTTTTATTGAAGCGCGTGACGAAATCAAAAAAGTCACTTGGCCCACTCGCCAACAAATCATCAGGCTATCAGCCATCGTCATCATCGCTTCTCTAGCTACAGGCCTCTACCTCGGTGCTCTAGACTACATCTTCACCGAACTCCTAGCACTCATCATTAACAACTAATAACATTAATCTTTACTCTCTATCACATATGTCAGACAAAGAAGATACAAAAACAAAAAAAACAGACGAGGCCAAGCCCAAAAAAGCCACCAAGAAAAAAAAGGCCAAAGCTATCGACAACACCAACCCCAATCACTTAATCCTCCAAGAAACCGATAACCCAGCAGCAAAATGGTTTGTCATCCACACCTATTCTGGACACGAATACAAAATCGCCCAGACTCTAGTTCAACGTATCAAAACCATGAAGGTCGAAGACAAAATCTTCGAAATCCTTATCCCCACTCAAGACAAAATCCACATCAAATCAGGCCAAAAATCCACCGTCAAAGAACAAATCTTTCCTGGATACATGCTTATCAAAATGATTCTAGACGACAACGCTTGGCTAACTGTCCGTACCACTCAAGGTGTAACTAGCTTTGTTGGCACCGGCAACAAACCCACTCCTCTTCCAGAAGCCGAAGTCCAATCCATCCAAAAATTCATGACTCAATCAGCTCCCAAATTTAAATCTAACTTCAGCGTTGGCGAAGCCGTCAAAATCGTTGATGGTCCTTTCTCAGATTTCTTGGGTCAAATCGACGAAATCGATGAAGCCAAGGGTAAAGTTCGAGTTCTCGTTTCCATCTTCGGCCGCGAAACTCCCGTGGAGCTCGATTTCCTCCAGATTGCAAAAGCATAGCTCACCCTGAACTCGTTTACCCTGAGTAAAGCGAAGGGCCAAAGCATAACCAATTTAAAATACTAGCTTTATCTGATACAATACTCCCCTGTTCACTTAATATAGAGAACACACTCCAACCGCGGAGACCATCGCGGGAGCAAACACCCACTAGGGACAAGCGACACAAAAACTTCTGTATTGATCTTTTCTGTCTCGCTTTACCTCAAACCTGCTTTTACAAACCAATTGGCTTAATTGATGTGCTTTTTAAGCAATTAAGTCATCCCGGACACGCATGGCGGATACAAGGAGCCAGGCAGATCCGGGACATAACTATCAATCACTCATCCGTCAGTGATCACTAACCACTGATCACTGATCACTAGTCATATGGCCAAACAAGTCAAAACCGTTATCAAAGTTATCGCCCCAGGTGGCGCCGCCAACCCAGCTCCTCCAATCGGACCAGCATTGGGTCAACATGGTGTCAACATCATGGAGTTTTGTAACCAATTCAACGAAAAAACCCAAGACAAACGCGGACAAATGATCCCTGCTGAAATCACCGTATACGACGACAGAACCTTTACTTTTGTATTAAAACTCCCACCAGTATCTGAACTAATCAAACAAAAACTCAAACTCAAAAAAGGTGCTTCAGACATTGGTCGCCAATTTGTCGGCGAACTTACTCAAGATCAGCTCAAAGAAATAGCCACTGAAAAACTACCAGATCTAAACGCCACCACCGTCGAAGCTGCCATGAACACCGTCGCCGGAACTGCGCGCAGCATGGGAGTAAAGATAAAAGAATAAACAACCCCTGACACCTGTGGCCTGAAACTCAAGGCCTGTCATTTAATCACTAAGCACTGATCACTAACCACTATGGGAAGTTCAAAAATCAAAACAGTCGATATGTCTCAACCAATCGACGATCCAAAAACCAAAGACACACTCACTACTGAAGGTTCTGAAGAAAAAACCGAAGTTACCAAACCTAGAAAAATCAGAACTCGATCCAAAAAATACACTCACCGACGCTCTCAAGTCGACAAAACCACCAACTACGAGCTCAAAAAAGCTATCGAGTTAGTCCAAAAACTCTCCAGCGCCAAACACCCAACCATCACTGCTGACATCAACTGTAAAGACGATAGCTACACTGGCGAGATCAAATTCCCCCACTCCACTGGTAAAACAGTCAACGTAGTCATAGCTGATGAAAAACTTCTCAAAAAAATTGAGAAAGGGGAAATTAACTTCGACGTTCTACTCGCCAAACCAGAAATGATGCCCAAAATTGCCAAACTAGCTCGAGTTCTTGGTCCAAAAGGTCTCATGCCCAACCCCAAAAACAAGACAGTCACTCCTGATCCCGAATCCAGAAAAAAAGAACTTGAAGGCGGAAAAATAACTCTTAAAACAGAGAAAAAAGGTCCCCTACTTCACGTTCAAATAGGTAGCACTACACAACCAGTCAAAGAGATTTCCGACAACATCACCCATCTTGTCAAAAGCATCGGTGCTGGAAAAATCGCTCGTCTCACCATCAGCTCAACCATGAGCCCAGGCGTCAAAATCGACCTCTCTTCTTTTGTTTCAGCTAACTAATCATAAGTGTCCCGTTTAGGGACACTCCTCAAACGGGACACTCCTCAAAAAAACCGAGGGGTTAACCTCGGTTCCACACTCCAACCAACAGTCTCTTAAATCATAAATCTTAACTCATGAATCTTGTCTGTTGGCTCAAGTATTCCCAGACAGATATCTCTCTTTCGAGTGATCCCATCTGGGTATAAGCTTTGCAATTTGGCAGAAGGACTAGTGTACGGTAAACACCTCCGTACTCACACTCGACCCGCCATAAAACCAGCAGGTCAAAGTGTAAATCCCCGAATGTGTTACTCGATGAATCCCCGCTGAGACGATTTCAACCCGATCAAACAGTGGATCTGTACGCAGAAACATCGTACACTCAGCCGGATCAATCACCGACCATTCAACAGACTCACCCACAAAGAGGCTTTTGTCTGCAACCCACAGATAATTGTTGTTCAAATACTCGGCGTCCTCAAACACCTTGGGTTCAATCAACTCAGTCCCACTTCCTCGGGCTTGTGTACCCAAGTGAAGTTGAACAGGTCCCCATACATCTAAGGACATTCGAGGGGGATGCAAAATCACAGCTGTAACAGCTATCAGAATCCCAATCCCCACCAAGATACCCAGAAAATGCCATAGCCATTTTACGGTAAACATAGAGATAAATCTCTCCTATCAATTTCTTTGGATAAGATTTCAAAAACTGCACTCCAAGGCACAACCACTCGTCATCAAAAACTTGCCTGACACGTATCGAAAGGCACAACAACACGATGTCATTCCGGTAAAGGCACATAGTAGCCTTATTCGGAATCTATACTAATCAAAACCCTTCATGCCCTAAACGCAGTTTTCTAGTTCCACAAAGCTTATTCTTTTAAAGTGCTTTTTGGCTTGTCTTAAAACTCGCAAATAAGCCTTTAGACCAGACCAAAAACCAAGTGAATTATACTCCAAAACAAGCCAAAAATCAACACTATAGGTCTTTAAACATCGTACCCATTCGAGCCATACACACCAAAAAAACTTTATTTTCACGCATCTTTTTCACACTCAGATACCAGAGGTGACTAGCCACTTGACCCCCTCTTTCTCTTCAACTATCCTAAAAACACACTATCTTAAAGAGTCTATGACCAAACAAATTTCCAAACTCACCAACAAACAACAACAATCCGTAATTGCCTTTCTAGCCGTATTCATTTTGATCTCAGGATTAACATCGATTATCTACTTATTACCTTCCAACCAAGCCAAAATCAACGCAACCAAAAACCCTACGGTTACGTTTGAAGAGTTAGAAGGCCAACTTGTATCAGATTTTCCCGACTTCCCCACTCTCCCCAACTCAGCCCTAAAAGAGTCCTACAAACAAACACAAAACGATCAAGCTGGTTTTGGCGCAGAATGGTTAATTTACAACCAAACAGTCTACCAAACTAGCCAACAACTGGTCGACTTGTTATCACAAAATGGCTGGCAAATCACCCACTCCCCTCAAGGAGGAGAATCTGTAATTGAGGACTACCTAACCGCCCACAAACATGGTAAAACAGCCCATATCTTCGTCGAATACGAAGACGAACCCAACAACCCAGTCGAGATTTCTGTCGAAATACCCTATGTGGTTCATGACTAAATCACAATCACCAAGCACCAAATCACAAACAATAACTAAGCAGTTAAGCTTTTAAGTTTTTTTGAAACTTGAACATTGTTTGATCATTGATACTTGTAATTTGAAAGTTTCTAAAATGAAACCCAACAAACTCGCCAGCTACCTGATAACCTTTATCACCGCACTCACCTTCCTAACCTCCCCCATCCACGCCGCCACCCCAACCACTCAACAACTCAAAGTTGCATTCCTTGGTGATTCTGGAATTTGGTCGGGTTACGACAACACTCTCAATCTAATCAACGGTGAAAATGCCGATATAGTTATCCACTTAGGAGACTTCGACTACGAAGGTGACCCCAATTCATTCGAAGCCAAAATCAACCAAAAACTTGGTCAAGATTTCCCATACATCTACATTGGGGGTAACCACGATGGTGTTATCGACGAACCATACTCCAACACTTGGCCAATTGGTTGCAACAACAACAAAGGCTGTTATGCCCAAGATTTCAAAGACAGAATGGATCGACTAGGTATCAACATCGACCTCACCCAAGGCGGCCGTATGGGTGGCCAAGAAGCCGACCATATGTATACCCTCGATGTCCAAGGCCTCAGAATTGTTGGTATCGGCACTGGCGACTACGACAATCGAGGTGACTCCGTTTACACCCCCTACATCAACAACAAACTTTCAAACGACGACCATATTTGGAAAGTATGTGCCTGGCACATGACTCAAAAAAACATGCAAGTAGGTGGCAAAGGTGACTCCATGGGCTGGGGTGTCTATGAAGCCTGTCGCCAGCAAGGTGCCATCATTGCCACTGGGCACGAACACTCTTACTCTCGCACCAAAACCCTCACAAGCATGCAAAATCAAACCGTTGACACAAACTTTCCAGAGCCCAACACACTCAGAGTAGAACCTGGGAAAACCTTTGCCTTTGTCAACGGTCTTGGAGGTGCCTCAATCAGAGACCAACAACGCTGCACACCCACCACCTACCCTTATGGTTGTAACAACGAATGGGCCAAAATCTACACCAGCAACCAAGGCGCTACCCACGGAGTTTTGTTCATCACTTTTAACGTCGACGACGACCCCTCCAAAGCCAAAGGATACTTCAAAAACGTTAATGGCCAAATCATCGATGAATTTACCATCACCACCAACGGCACTGCCACAGGCGGCACTCAACCAGACCCCAGCCCAAGTCCAACACCCACACCAACCC
>CBDUQH010000010.1:0-21902 GCA_965369335.1 uncultured bacterium | reverse complement strand
GAGCAAAACCAAATAAAAACTAAACTCGGCGAAGAGACCAATCAAACACAATCTCAAACCAGCCAAATCTCGTCTCCAGACCCACTCCCACAACCTCTAGATCAGCAAATCCAGCTCGACGAATCAGAAGCAGCACCTCCATCTGAATCCGACTCCACCCTCAAAAACACTAGAGGCACTGGATTTTCTGATATCACCGCTCCAGAAACTGGAACTGAATCCCAGGAAGAGCAACAAGACTCGAGTGATCAAACAGAAGAAGAGTAATAATAAAGCTCAAAGGCTCAAAAGAACAAATGCTCCAAAGCTTTCTTACTTAACTTTTGATATGTACCTGTTCAACAAATAACCAACTTCTGATTTCTTTCTAAGAAACAAAACAAAATCTTTTTCTTTCCAATACTTCAGACATACACACACATCTGCTTGTGCTTCGAGTTCACTCAAAGAAGTATCCGACATGTTCATAAAATGCAATCTGTAATTTTTAGTTCTTCTACCATAGCCTTCTGCAAAGTTTGATATCACAGAAACACCAGCCCCTCTCATTTGTGAACTTAGACCAAATCTTTCATCTTCAGGCAACTGTTTTGTCAATAAATAGATAATCTCAACCAACTCTAACATCCTCCTATAAACAATCAATCTTCTAAAGGACTTGTCCTTCCTATCTCAATCTTCCATAGATACAATTTACACTAACTAAAATAGAAAAACTAGGTTGGTGATTTGCCCCTTTGTTCTTTTGCCCCTTTGTTCTTTTGAGCCTCTCTCAGTTCTGCTATATTATTCCTATGACCCTCAACCACCCAAACCGCCGTCGCCATTCCCAAGCTTCAACACACTCCCAATCCGGCTTCACCATGATGGAGCTCATCATTGTCTTTGCCATAATTGCTGTCCTTGCCACCATTATGGCCAGCACCGGTCTCCTTTCCGCAAGATTAAGAGGTAGAGACACCCAAAGAAAAAGTGATCTCGGTCAAATAGCCCGCTCCCTCGAAGCCTACATCAACGACTACGGCACCTATCCAGCTTCCAATGCCGGAGATATTGTTGGCTGCGGAGCAGGCCCATCTGCTTGTACTTGGGGAAGCGAGTTCCGCGACGCCCAAGGCACTCTCTACATGTCACGCCTCCCACAAGACAGAAGCACCCCCAACTCTGTATACTACTACCAAGCTTCCTCAGACGGCAGCTCCTGGCAACTATTCGCCCGACTCGAAAACGACGCCGACGACGTCCTCGATCTAGACAATGATGGCGACTATGACACCGACGACGAAAACCTTCTCCCAGCCTACGCCGATTGCGGTACCGACCCTTGTAACTACGGCATATCCTCTTCCAACACCACCCTCACCACCACCCTCCCTTAGCCTTTGTGCCTTTGCTCCTTTGAGCTTTTGTTCTTTTGAGCCTCTCTCAGTTCTGCTATCATATTCCTATGACCCTAAACCACACAAACCGTCGCAGCCAATCCAAAATACTCGCCTCCTCCCCTGGCTTCACCATGGTAGAACTCCTAATTGTCATGGTCGTCATCGGCCTCCTGGCTGGACTCCTTCTCACCAACTTCGCCGGAGCCAGACAACGCAGCCGAGACTCCGCCAGAAAATACGACCTAAACCAACTCAAGTCCGCCCTACGCCTCTACTACAACGACTACCAAGCCTATCCCCTAAACGGAGGCAGTGGTAACGCCCAAATCATGGGCTGCGGAGCCACAGGCACTAGCGCCTGTACCTGGGGCAACACTTTCTCAGCCGGATCAGGCCCCACGCAATACATGCAACAAATGCCCATCGATCCTCTCGACTCAGGTTCATATGTCTATTCCTACACCCAAATTAGCGACGACGAATTTGAACTCGAAGCCACTCTCGAAAACAACTCAGACCAAGATGCCGCCAAATCACAACTCCGCTGCGACCCTGCCGTCACTTCCCTCACCGACCCTGACATTGTCAACAACCGCTACCTCGTGTGCGAAGACTAACCTCCCAGGGGAATGCCCGAGACATCAACCTTAACACTAATTCTTTAATTATCCAGCCAAAAATATCCCTTGGCATGTTGTTTGAAGGGAACCAAATTCGCAACAAAAAATACCCTCAATAACACCAATGTAACAGTTGCGAATTTGATTAGTGAATCCACCACTGAATTTAAAGACATTAATGTCCTGGATGAACGTCCCTGAAAACAATATGGTACTCAATTCATCTTATACTCAATCGCTATCTACAACATGGTTTCAAGGCAACAACAAGAATTTACTAAGGATAAAGTTAAGCAAAAACATTTCTCTCAAACCTAGTTTCTAAGCAACATTTGTCTGGCTCCAAAGACATTCATACTAAACCTGAGTTTCAGCCAGACAAATCCTTAGCGAGCCAGAACCAATAATAAAGTTGGCCAACTCACTCGCGAGCGGCTTAGAAACTAGGTTGAAAACCTGCTTTACCACTGACTTTAAAGTCCTCAAAGCCTCGGATAAACGTCCCTGAAAACAACATGACATAATATTCATGCAAACGGCATAAAAACTTTGTTGAAAAACTTAATTGCCCACTTTGCTACTTTGGTGCCAAAGTAGTTAAAAATTTGTGCCAAACCATCACTCACCCAAAACATACCTGGTAAAATAAGCCAAATCAGATTCCAAGTTAGGATACAAATCTCCAGCCACTCCTGCCTCAACCGCCCTTGCTAACATCGACAACCCCACATTGGCCGCCAAATCCTCAGACTCAGACAATCCATAGCCAAGCATCCTCTGCATTCCAACCAAGTCAACCTTCTTCCCCACCTCGTCATCAACTCTAAGCCCAGCACACCGATTCAATAACTCCCTTTCAGCCTCATTATACCGCTCCTTCTCAGCCAACATTCCCTCCATCAACAATCTCGAAAACGACTCTACTCCGGCTCCTTCCATATCCACACTCGCAAATCTCCACCTCAATCCTTCTCTAGCAACCAACCACTTATCCCTCTCTATCGGAGACACAATCTGACCTTCAAACCATTCTCTATCTGCCACATTACCCGAAAAACCAACTCTATTGTGTTTTTTATCCATCTGGCGAGCCAGTGGCTTATTCAAAACCCTAAACTCAGCATCAGTTTCCACAAACCCCATTATCAAATTTTGATCTTCACCATAAGCCAACATTGGCCAACCATCCACTTCTTCATACAGACTTTGGCTATATACCAAAGACCCCATCCAAGGAGCCATCCCACTAGGTTTAAACTCTCTCTTCATCTCATCTCGCCCACCTTGCAATCCAAACTTATATGCTACTCGCTCCTCTATCGACACCAAAGCATAAGCAATATCTCTCGAAGACATCAAACTCCTCAAAGTCAATAAATCCCTCTTTTGCTCATCCCCACCCAACTTCCTCAAATAATCCACAAAAGTCTGTTGAGTTTGAATCACCAGACCTCTTTCACTAGCAGTTTTAAACTCTTTCCCAATCGCATCTATTGCTAGCTTATTTCCCAAAATATCAGCATTCAAAGGCAACACCACTTGTTGGTATCTTTTTAACTCCAAATTCTGCCTCCTTGCCTCTTCCATCCTGACTGCATTTATTGACCCCAACAACCTCCTCTTATCTCCAATCGTAGACTCAAAAGAAATCTGATACAACCCCTCCCCTTCTTTAAGCATAATCCTCTCGCCTCGCGTGCAATCAATCCCAAATATCTCAAACCCTCTTGCTTTAAGTAGCCCCGCTCTATTCACCACATCTTTATAAAACTCCCTGACTCTCTTCCACTTTTCAAACGCATGATTTTTAGTCTCGTCTTCAAACACCACCTCCAACTCATCTTTTCGTGGCAGCCAATCAAATCCATCCAAAATATCATCAATACCATCCTCGCTCATTCTTCCTTCCAAACCCTCCAATGCCTTCAAAAACTCCAAAGCCCTTTTATTTTGATGTTCCCCATCATCCCCTTTTTCATTATTCACCAATAACAAGGCCTCAATTTCATTTGGTTTAAACTCACTCGACACTTCAATTGCCTGAAGCCAAGAAGCCAAACCCTCAACCAAAGCACCTCTAATCAACTGAAACGAAATAGCCTTTCCAATCTCCTCATCACTCCAATTTTCATCTTCACCAACATCCACAAAACCAAAATACTTAAGTAACACATCCACCTCAACATCTTTTGGCATTTCATCCCTAATTGGTTTTTGCAAAGACAACCTCAATTCAGGACTCGGAGGTTTTGATGGCATCTTTTCCCTAACCATTTTTTCTTCACCAAACTCTCGAGCAATTAGTTCATTGTAGTAATTTTCAAACTCCACAACCTCTGCTTCAACTTGAGCCAGCACATCAAAACCCATACCAGCCAAAACTTTATCATCCATCTCACCATAGTTCTCAACTTCTCCCACCCTTCCTTGCAACACCATTCCCAACTGAATAGCCTTGCTCAAAACATTCCTCCTAAACAACTCATAGCTAGATAATTCTTCATCCATCACCGACTCATAAACCATAGTCAAAGGATCTCCAACTTCTTCACCAATAACTTTACTTCTAAGAACATATCCATCAAATATTTTTCTAACATCATCTGGCCCACCAACCAACTCCCTCACCACTTCCTTTATTTCATCATCCAGATTCTCAATAACTGCATCTACAAACTCGCTAACCTCATCCAAACCCAGACTTGTCTCAATACCAGCTTTCAAGTCATCACCATCTTGCCCTGAAAACTCATCATAAACTCTTACTCTTCTCAACAAGCCATTCTTTTTTAACACCACAGTATGCAACACATCCCCAGCCCCCAAAGGCCTAGTCTCCACCTTACTTTTACTCTGTTCCAATTCTTTGTTCAAAAACCCAAAGTCACTATTCAAAAACCTCTCCACTCCATTCTTTTTAAAAAACACATTATTCATCCCTTCATCACTAACTTCATCTGCCATTTCTATCAGTTTTTGACTCACCCCAAAATCATCCGGCAAGGTTTTCACTAACTCTCGATACTCACTCCCCACTCGAGATCTAAATGCCTTAACTACACTCTCCTCAGGGTTTAGTGGCCTTTCCGCCCCGCCCTCGCGTCTTTCATCATCCATAAACAACCTTTCCTTTTTGAGTTTTCGTTTACTTCTTAAGCAATTTAGTACACTTAGGCCACTTATCTCTTACTTGCCCGCCTTAGCTTTAGCGTCGGCGGGTCTCTTATCTCTTATTTTATACTGCCCCACATCTCTTTGTTGCGCTTCATACTTTCCTCGACAAATCAAACAATGCGTTGGCTCTTCCAAACCTTTTGATTCATAAAACTCTTGTTCACCTCCGGTAAAAGCAAACTCTTGCTCACAATCAGCACACTGTATTGTCTTATCTTGTTTCATAACCATATTTTACCACCCCATCCATATCTACTCACTTCTCAGCTTCCAAACTCACTTCACTTTCCACTCTCGGACAATCTCTCCAACCTTGGTACCAACTCTTTCATAAACTCCTCACAATCATCATACCTATCTTGGTATTCCTTACTCAAAGCAATATCCATCACACTCACAATCTCATTCACCAAATCGAAACTATTGTTATACTTCTTCACTCCACTCCTAAACTTCTCAGCGTAATCCCCCTCCATCAAACTCTCCTCATACAAAGAATCAAACTCAAACTGGATTTGCCTTATCCCAAACTGATCCAAAAAATCCTCACCGGTAAACATCTCACTGATAATCTTTGCTGTAATCCACACACCCGACCTTGGGTCATCAAAAATCCCCTGTTTTTGAAACTCAACCGGTGCATATTTTTTAGTGTAACTAATCAAACCTTCCTTGACATCATCCATTATATTAGCCCCACCCAAATCATAAATCTTTAGCATCTTAGTCTCAGCATCCCACATCATGTTTTGAGGTTTAAGGTCTCTATTAACAATTCCCCTTTTACCCATCGTGCTTACCCAATTCAAAAGTTGTTTCGAAATCTCCACAATTTCTTCTGCTTCCAACTCACCACTATGTATCAACAGATCCAGTCTTTTGTAATTTTCAGGCAAATACTCCATTATCATCAAACCCAACTCTTCACCTTCATAACCCTCAAAATCTGTACTCACTTGAAAACCAAAAACCTTAACTGTATTTAAATGTTCAGCTGCCCCACCCGTCACTGCAGTCTCTTTCTGGATAATCGGCAATTTATTTTTCACTTCTTGGACTCCACCCCAACCTCGTCTTTTTTTCATTGTCTTGATCGCCACATACCTTTCCAACCTCGTATCATAAGCTTTATAAACCGCCTCTTGTCCCTCCCCAATCGCCTTTCTTTGAACCCAATACCCATCTTCCTCTTCAGTTCTATCCCACTCTCCTTCGGTATCTTCTCCATCAACTAAACTAGAATCCATCAAATCTCTACTCCTCCACGCTTTTGGTTCCATCACCACACGCTTCACAAAAAACACTTCACCCGGATCCATTTCAGGAGGCAAACTAGCATCCACTTTTGGCTCAGTAATATCCATCTCTCCAATTTCATTCATACCCAAATCTTAACACTCCTACTATTTTTATGTATTTCCACTTGTTTCAACATGTATCTACTCATTTCCAGTATTTCAATCGTGTTTCCTCTTATTGCAGCTTGTTTCTACTTATCTCCATTGTATTTCCAGCCATTTCAACACATATCTATTTATCCACATATATCTACAACATCACTACATATTTCAATCTATTTCCACCGCATTTCTCTCCCACTTTTTAGACCAATTAGTGCCATTACAAATTAGGTCAATTCTCTCACACCACACTCACCACGTTGTAACCCAAATAAACCAAATAAATCACAATCAACAACCACCCGGCCTTGGGCCCAATCTTCCACTCTCGAAAAGCCAACAAGAAAAACACACTCAACAAAGTTGCAAACAACAAAAATATACTAGACATCAAGTTCTCTGTGGCCACGCTCACATATCCATCCCCTCTGCCAAACACCAACACAATCATCCAAGGCACTCCCAAACCAAACAGGATATCAAAAATATTGCTCCCCACCGAATTACTTATCGCCATATCCCCCCGACCTTTTTTGGCCACAGCCATCGACGACAACAGGTCTGGAATACTCGTCCCCGCAGCTAACACTGTCAATGAAATTATCACTGGACTTATCCCCACAATGTGCCCTATCTCCACCGCACTCTCCACCAACACCCAAGACAAAACCGCGATCAACAATATCGACATCCCAAAAGTAACCAAATATTTATCTTTATCTTTGTTCGCGTCTGGGATGACTAATGATAGTAATCTAAATGCCCCTTTATTTATCTTTCTTGACAAGCTCGATAAGCTAAATAAATCGAGCTTGTCATCCTGAGCGTTTCGAGAGCCTGAGCGGCTCCCGAAAGACGAAGGATCTAAACCTTTTTCCACCATCTCAATCACATCATCTTTCTCTTTATAAGGAAACCACTTTCTCCAATTCACCACCGCCAACAAATACACTCCATAAAGCCCCACAAACATCACTGATTCCATCAAATAAATTCTCCCATCCCAAAACGCCCAAAGTAGCATCAATATAGACAACGCATAAAAAAGACTATCTCTTACCACCGGTTGCCAATTCAATTTCGCCTGCCGAAACAAAGCACTGGCACCAATAATCACCAATATATTAAATATAGCCGAACCCACAATAGTCCCCGCTCCCACATCAGCCACACCACCAGGCCTAAGCACCGCAATCAACGAAGTAAAAAGTTCAGGTGCACTAGAGCCCACAGCCATAAAAGTCGCTCCAGCCACATCACTTGGCATCTTCAATCTATCAATAATCTCGTCCAAACTCGACACAAAAAACTCATCACAAACCACTGCCAGCAAGTAAAACGAAATTAATAGTACACCCAAAAGCAAAATCAACATAACCAAAAGTATACCTCTTCCCCTCCTCTGCAACAATGCTCTTTCAAAGATTGTTTGGCAAAAATATCCCCTGCCATGTTGTTTGAAGGGAACCAAATTCGCAACCAACAATACCCTCAAAAACTTCAAAATCACCACAACTCACATCGCCTCTGGTAAATAACACACAAATCTTACTCAAACTCAAATAAACTCATCTCATCCCCCAGTCAAACCCTACTCAAAACAAAAAAGGAAAGCCGTTTGCTTTCCTTATACCAAATCATAAAAATTGTGGACCGTGTCGGACTCGCTTTGTGCCGTTCCTCTATTCTTTATCAATAGAACGGTAAACCGACCTGTCATCTCTGATGACATCCCACGTATTCTTTTGTTAAACCTCTTTTGCTAACCATGCGAAGTGTGGACCGTGTCGGACTCGCTTTGTGCCGTTCCTCTATTCTTTATCAATAGAACGGTAAACCGACCTGTCATCTCTGATGACACTCCACGTATTCTTTTGTTAAACCTCTTTTGCTAACCATGCGAAGGGTGGACCGTGTCGGACTCGAACCGACCGCCTCTACTATGCCATAGTAGCGCTCTACCAGATGAGCTAACGGCCCATGAAGAACTATATTTTACCACACCTCACATAGGCAACAAGACAAATTTACTCAAGATAAAACAGTTGGGAAAAATTGATTTCTCATTCCATAAGTCCTTCCAACTATCTTGGAACCTCCTGAAAACAACAGAGTACACAATGTTAAAAACAATCACCCATTTTTCTCAAATTTTTGACCATCACTACCACATCTTTCCTACAACTAATATATCAATATACATAGCAACAAAACACCCAGACCTCTCCCTCCTTGATTCCTCAAGAAAAATCTTCCATACTGATACTCAATATTAAAACTGTCCCAACCACTTGGGCCTACTTTTCTTTTGTAATCCAACCACATGCAACCTCAAACCAACCCTACCCAAAACCCTCAGCCACCCAAAAACTACCGAAAAATAGTCTCTAAACTCCTCTCCCTCTGGAGGATAGAAATCATCGCCATCATCACCCTAGTAACCATCCCATTTCTTGCCAATGGTAACTTTGACATCAGAAGGTTCGCCTGGACTGGCTTCTCGGTCAACACTCAATCTCTTCAAAACCTAAGACAAACCACCCAACCCAACGTCCAGGCTCTCCCCGAAGATCCTCCTTACAAACAAATTTTTCTCGACCTGACCAATCTGTTTGTAGACGCAGAAGTTCAAGAAATTTCTGACCCTGCCAATGACATCTCTGGCTTTGCCAGAATGAAATACGATGAAAACACCTCCAAAACCTACGTCTTCGCCAGAATTGAAAACCTACCTTCATTTCAACACTCCATCTTAAGAGTCTGGGCCGTTTACCAAGATGAATACAAACCTGTAGGGCTTGCCCAGTTTGCCAAGGAACAAAACAAACCAGTCGCTTATATAGTCCTCACACAACCAGGAGACATGCATATCTACGACAGCCTCATATTCTCTTACGACCCATCACTCAACGTCACCCAACCCAACCTACCAATCATCACCCTTGGAATCTAACTAGATGAACCCTAAACACTTGCCCACCATTCCCTTCTTGTTTACTCTGAGGAAACTAAGGCTCATCCTGAACCTAAGCTTGACGAAGGTGAAGGATCTAGCGAAGCGCTTAATCAAGCAACTCACTAACCATTATCCACTATCCACTAATCACCCACCAACCCATCAACTCATTAACTCGAATCAGCCAACCAACCAATCCACTAATCACTCATCCATCCATCAACTCATTCACCCATCAACCCACCACCTTTCTGTCATTCTGAGCAACGCGAAGAATCTAGTCAAACGCCCATACACATCAACCCTCAAACTTTTAACTTTTAACCTTTCACTTTTAACCTTTCTATTTGTATTCTCTTCCCCCACCTTCGCCCTCTGCGACGGCTGGGCCGAAACATTTTCAGTCCACAGAAACGCCGGTAACGGTTGTACCTACCAATGTACCAACTCAGGCCAATGGTCAGCTCCCCTCTCTTGTGATGGCCAAGGCAATGGCACCTTCCAAACTGCTCAAGGACAACAAACCAACACCAACCAAGCGGCCATCGACGCAGCCATTGCTCAAAGAGAAGCCGAAGCCGCAGCCCAACTTGCCAGACAAACCGCTGCCCAAACCGCCGCCCTTGCAGCCGCTTCTGCAGCCCAAAGAGCCGCAGAAGCCCAAGTCCAAATGGACATGCTCCAACGCCAAACCGACGCCCTCCTTTCAGTGGCTCAAACAGATGAAGAAAAACAAGCCATCATTGCCGATCAACAAGAAAAACAACAAAACGTTGCTACAGCATCTGGGGTTGATCTAAACACTTTGCTCACAGGCACAAACTCGGGCGGTACAAGTGGTGGTGGCAGCAGCCTCCCAGATAGAGGTATCTGTGGCACCAAGGATGGGGAAGATTTTTGTTTTTGGGTTTATGGCGACAATACCATCGACTGGATACTCTCTGAATGTGAGCGTCGTGGACTCGATAACTGTAACCAAGGAAACCTCACTGTCCAAGACTATTTTGGCAACCAAGCAGCTCTACCCAGCACTGGTCTTATTGGTAACTACTCCCCTCTTGTAGTCGAAACTCAAGAAAAACTAGCCGCTTCCAACTCCCAAGTCGACCAAACAAGAGCTGCACGATCCCAATGTGACTCAGCCGGCAACAGAGACTGTACTGCGCAAGAGCGGGCTTACCAAGATGCCCTTGCCGCGCAAAGAGAACTCATCAGCAGCACTACCTTAGGCACTTGCCGAGGATCAACTCCAGAATGTAATGTCGCCAACCAAACAGTCGAAGACAACAAAAATCGTTATCAACAAGAATACCTAGATCAAATTTCCGCCCTTGAAGAGGAAATTGCCTCAATTAGGGTTACCTGTGGCACCACTGGAGCCATCGACTTCAGTTGCCAGCAGCGCCAAGAAGAAGCCGAAGCCCAAATCGATGCCATCGGAGCCGAAATCAGAGAGATATCCGACAACTCAGTCTACTGCAACTCACACGGTGTCAACTGCCAAGAAGATCGATCCAGACTATATACATATAAAAAAGACGAAATCGACTACAACCGCCAAACCCAAGCGCTTCAGGAACAATACTTAAATCTCCAAGTCAGCGGTGCCTCCCAACAAGAGATAAACACTATCGTTAACCAATTTAACGACTTCAACGAACTCCCCTTCTGCACCCAATACCCCGACTCTGTAGATTGTAATCAATATCGAGACACTATCCTCACTTCATCTGTCCAAGCCAGGATGAACGAACTCCAAAACTCCATCGTCAACGCCGACGATTGCACTTCAGACACTGGTGACCTAGATATCCAATGCAGCAAACAAGTCGCCGATCAAGTCCAAGCTTGGGGTAATGAACTCCAAGCACTTAAAGATTCTTCTTATTGCCAACTCCATGAGGGCTGCGACGAGGTTGGAACTCGTGACACTCTCACCTACATCAGCCAGCTTAACACCCTCCAAACCCAACTCGACAACGCTATCCAAGACTGCTCTGAAAACTTTTCGGGTGATCAGTTTGAATGTAACCAACACATCTCTCAAATCACCCAACAAAAAAACGACCTCACCAACAGTCAATACTGCCAAGACCACGTTGCTATCTGCCAATCCAACATCAACACCAAAACCCAACAGTTCGAAGAAACTCTTGATGTTATCGACTACAACCGCCGTGTTGATGATGCCACCTCCAGAGCCCTCCAAGCCCAACAAAAACTCGCCATCGATTGTGAACACGAATCTACTCGCCAAAAAATCGACCAATGTATCCAACAAGCCCAAAACTCACTCAACATCGCCCAAAGCCAAATCCAAGAACTTGCTGAAGACGTCCAAGCCTGTACTGCCTCTGCCCAAACTTGTAACCAAATGAAATCATCACTAAAAAACAGCCTCAGCTCCCAACTCTCCACCCTCGAACAACAACTAATCAACACTACCAGAGGTTGCCAACAAACATCTGGATTCCAAAACATCACTTGCGAAGCCGACATCGACTCCCTCACCCAAGCCATAGATCAACTCATTCAAGACCATCCCTTTTGCTTCACTTTAGGTTCTAACTGCACCGATCTTCGAACTGACACCTACTTCCAAGCCCGGGATCAAGTCAACTTCACCACACAACTCAACCAACTCGAAAACAAACTCATCAACCAAGTTAGACAATGTAACCAAACTCCCACAACATTTAGCGGCAACATCGACATCACTTTCTCAGACGCCTGTCAAAACAAAATCGACCAAGCCACCCAAGCCATCGATCAACTTATCCAAGACAGTCAATACTGCCAATCTACAGATGTTAACTGCGACACAGTCCGAAGCCAAACCTACTTCCAAGCTAGAGACGAACTCAACTATAAAGAACAAGTCAAAGACCTAGAACTCGAAATCCTTACTCTCTACCAAGGCTGCCACGGCTACGACCTCACTTCAGGTGCCAACGCCGACGCACTCGACATCGACTTCACTTGTCTCAAAAGCGTCGAACCCCAAGTCCAAGCCCTCGAAGCCCAAATCGACACCAACATAAGAAACCTCAACCAATGCCAAGGTGCCAACCTCCAAGTCTGTAAACAATCCCTCACTCAAGCTATCCAAAACGAACTCGGAGCCCAAGCAGTCGCCAACGTCACCCTTTCAAGAGAGGCCTTAAAATACCAACAAGACCTGACTCAACTTCAAACACAATTAATTGACCTTAGAAACCAATGTACCCAAAACGGCGAAGTCGATTTTGAATGTCTAAAAAACATCGAAGGCCAAGTCCAAATCGTCGAAGACCAAATTAACACCCTCAGCAACACTTCATACTATTGCCAAAACCAACAAACTGGCACCAGCTGCCGTGACCAATCTTCCCAAGCTTTTATTGACCTTGGATACCAACGCTCATTCCAGCAACAACTCTCCCAACTAGAATCAGAACTCGTCCAGGCCACGAGAAATTGCCAATCTGCCTTCAACCAATCAGGCACCATCAACTTTACTGCTCAAAATGACTGCCAAAACAAGATTGATGACCTCACCACCAACATCGATCTTCTCATCAATAACCACGACTTTTGCACCAGAAGCGGTCTTGATTGTTCTCAAGCCAGAACTCAAGCCTACTTCGACGCCAGAGACCAAGCTAACTTCCAACAAAAAGTTATCGATCTCGAAACCGAAGCCACCACCCTTGCTAGACAATGTGGCACTGGAGACGTTGACACTATAGACACTTTTTGTCTTAACAGCGTCACTTCTCGTATCAAAGAAATTGAAGACGAAATCACCCGCATCATGGGGCTAGATCCCTACTGTCAAGACCACTACCAACAATGTCTGCAAATAAGAAAAACCACCACCAACCAACTTGGGGTCCAAATCCAACAACAACTAGACGCCGCCAGAACTCAAGAAATATTTGAGGCCAGAGCCGCCAACATCAACCAACTCTCACAGGAATACCAACAAGCTCGAATTGACTGTTCCAAAAACCTCTACGACAACCCCAATGCTTGTGTCGAAATCTGGGATAAATTTGAAGAGATCCAAAAACAAACAGACCTCTCACTAAACGATTCCCAACTTTGTAAACAAAACCCAGACCAGTGTGAAGAAAGCCTCAACCAAGTCTCCTACCTTGGACAAATCTCAGCCATCCAACAAGAATTCCAAAACGTCGCTCTCACTTGTTACCAAAACCCGACTCCCGAATGTGAACAAGAAATCGAAGACACCATTGCTTTAATAGATACCCTCAATAGAGAAAGCCAATACTGTAATCAACAGGATAACACTTGCCAAGACACTGCTGAATACTTTGAGTATATCGTTAACATTAGCCTCTTAAACTCCGCCCTTGAACAACGGAATAATGCCCTCCTATCAGACGCTTGTATAGACAATTTTTCAGGCGATGACTCTGAATGTAACGCAGCCAGCCTTGACCAAAGAAACCAACTAGAAGAACAAATTTCCCAAATCTTCTCCTCTCGATTTTGCAGTGCCAGTCAGACCAACCTCGACACTTGTCTAGACTCAATTGATCAGTTAAGAGCCGACTCTAACACCCTCCTCAGAGAAAAAGAACAGCTTGCAACCTTCCAAAGACAAGCCGAAAACAACTTAATCGAAACCATCTCCTTTACTACACAACTAAACCAATGCGCCCAAAACGACACTGCTTGTAAACAAAGAGCACAACGAAACCTTGCCCTCGCCCAACAACGTCTCGCCTCTTTAGAAGCACAAGCAGGAGAAAACTGTGAGGCAGCAGCCAAGATATGTGAACAAAAAGCAGCTCTCGTTGACGCTATCTATACACAAATTGAAGAGTCCGACCTTGTAATCAGTCATCAACAAAGCATAGAAACCCTTTCCAATTCAGTGATCAACGCCATCGCCACTCTAAACTCAGACCACTGTAGATCCCAACCTTCATCACTCGTTTGTTCAACAGCTAGATACCTACTAACCAGCACCAATCAAAGGCTCGACCAAGAAAGAAAAGCCGCCGACTTTTGTGGTCAACGAGCTACCACCACCGGTGGATACCAAAACTTCGTCGAAGAAACAGACACCAACAATCTTAGCGATGCCAGCTGCGCTCAAATAGTCGACACTTATATTAACTCCTCCTCCAAAATCACTGCAGTAGTTCAGACCCAAACTGAAGTAGAGCAATTATCCCAACAAGCTCAAAACGCCATGCTCATACTAAATAGCAACCAATGCCTCAACTTAGATTTAGCCGATCCCCAAGTTTGCGACCAAGCCCAAGCTGATTACGAACTAGCCATGTCTCAACTAGAACAAATAAACCAAAACTGCCAAGGCCAAGAAAATACTTGCCGAGCCATCAACAACATCGCTGGCAATACCTTTGAAGCACTCTCCGACAGAAACGCCCAACTAGAGGAATATAGACAAGCAGTCACCGACTACTTCTTCAGTCTCAAGACTGAACTTAGCATAGCTGCCGATCAAGGCAACACCACCATCCAATGTCTCACCCAAGATGTCTGTTTCGTTTTCGAACCCAACAACCCAGATGGTAGACAGATCACTTTAGAAGAAGCTACCCAAGAATTTGGTTTAGAACCAAGTGAAGTAGACGAACTTATTGGTCGATCGAACTATCCAGACACCGCCGACGAACCATTTGATCCATCCAACCCTCAACACGTCTCTCGATACGGCACAGTCCACTACGAAAACTGGCTAAACGATACCAATAGAGGTGGTGTCATGCCTTTCTTCTATGATTTCTCTGGATCCACTAGCGACAAAAATCTTGGTAGTTGGAGTCCACCCAACTACAACAACCATGGCGCTTTCACTAACAACGAGGCTGGTGTGGCTTACTTACTATCTTGTAACTCAAGCCTAAACGCCGAAACAGACGTACACGTGTCTGAACTCAGGTATGACAACCTTGCGTACCAACCTTGTCTCTATGTGCCTTTGGCACAGACCCCCCCACTCCAAGGATATAGAGAAGCCAGACAAGCCTACGATGCGGGAACAATTACCGATAGCGATTGGATGGCAATTAATCTCATTATAGACAGGGCTCGCGAAATCCAATACGCCCAATCCAACTACCAATTCTTGTCAGACAGAGACCAATGGACTTACCAAGACGCTCTCCAATACATCATCGAAAACGACACTGAACTAACCGACCAACAAAAAAATGAATTCATCAGTTATGGCACCAACTTTGGTGGTTTCTCCTACGAAACCGAAGATTTTAACTACCTCCAACAACAACAAATCGACCAAGTTGAACAAGAATATCGAGACTACCTAAGAGAATTGGCAATCGATACCGGCTGCCAAGGCTTCGATGTAGTTGGCTGTATCGCCGGCCACACATTAGGTTACACATTTGAACTCACCGGTTTTGACACCACTGCCCAATTTGCTACCAACATAAGCCGTGCCAGCGACACATTCCTAACTGGCACAGACCAACTCCTAAGCGGCAACATCGACGGTGGCCTTGGCAACATCGGCCTCGGTGTCCTCCGTGGTATAGACTCTACCCCAATAGTCGGACAATTCTTTGACTTAGAAACCAGAGGTGGTTTCTTTGTCGACTTCCTCGCGGATACAGGAAAATCAGTTTATGCTGTTACTCTTGGCCGCGGCGAAGAAAGTCAATATCTTGCTCAAAAAGGTCTGGTTGAGTTTGTAGGGTTTGTTGGTGGTAAAAAAGGACTCAATACCTTAAATGATTCAGGCATCTACTATGGTAACAATTCATTTTCAAACGTAGCCTTAACCAGTCTTGAGTTTGGAGTCGGTGCCAGTAGCGATGCCCTCCTTACTCTTGGCTCTCTCCAAACTTTAGCTAGAGGTGTCGCCCTTGGTAGCGGCGGCACTGTCACTACAGTCCAAGGCGCCCTTGGAGTAGACGCCACCGTCATCAAGGGCGGTAACATCTTCACTAGTCAGGGAGCTTTAGGTGCCGCCAAAGGCGCCTTCCAAAGCCTTGGTTCCATTGGCTTCAACTATTTCGCCGAACTAGGAATCGAAGAACAACTACTAGAACCCATCGGCGAGAAAATAGGTACCAGCACCCTATCCCTTGTTTTGGGTGATTCAGGTTGTATCGAAGGCCGTGAAGCTAACTCTTGTTATTCCGATCGTATTGGCCGTCTCGCAGGAGAAACTATCGCCAACTCTCTCCCAGGTGGCACCTTTTATGAACTCGCCGACCCAGCCACAAACCTATCAAATGCCCTCGCCAATCACGCTTCCACCTTCACTCCCACCTTCAAAAACAACACACTCACTCAACTAACAATAAACACGGCTCAAGTTGTATCCAATCCTTTTGGCACAGCCAAAGCAACCACCATTAGCACGGCTAACACCTTAACCAATCTTTTCAATTCCAAAAACCAAAACATCACAGACACCGTTCAATTCGACGTCGGCGACGGTAGTTTTATCTATCTCCCCAAAACCACACTTGAAGATCCCAACTTCGACGCAGACACTTTCCGTGCCAATCTGACTGCTCTTAACAAAGTCAAAAATGGACAATCCACTTCCACTCCAATAATCGTTTACCAAATTGACCCAATTACCAACACTCAAACACCATATATATACGGTTCTAATGACTTATTAATCGACCCCGACACTGACATTGCCTACTCCAGCTCCCAACTTGGTACTAATCTCTACATCCCCATAGACAGCCAAGGCAACCTCGCCACATTCAATCCTACCAACATAATCCTCACCCAAACCAACAATACTGCAACTATCCCCAAATCAAACATCGTCAACATTTCTCAAATCTCCAACCAAAACACTTTAGCTGATCACAGCACTACCTACACCCTATCCCCACCTGAACCCACTACGGGACTCCAATACGTCCAAGACTCAGACGGTACAGTTATCGCAACCAGAAACACAGATGGCACTTTAAACACGATCTCTGGCCAGGTAATTCCTTCTTCAGATACAACTTTCGATCCCTCGACCAACACCATTGCTATCTCAGATACTCTAATAACAACCATCACCGGTTCTAATCCCTCAAGTCAATCAACACAAACCTCGTCGTCTCCAACAGACTCTCTTGGTACAGAACCAATCACCACCTCAGATCTTATTGCCAACGGACAGGTTTCACCTGACGTTTTAGCCAACTCCGATACTCCTACAAGCAATGTCACAGACCTAATCGACAACAACCAACCACAAACTAACTCTAACCAAACCTCACAACCAACCAACAATCTTGCCGACTCAGAGACCGACTCCATTCTCCCCGATATCGAACCAGACAACATTATCGACACCATCACCGACGCAATCGACCAACTCAATCCATTCAAACCCAAAGACACTGGCCTCGCAGACTCATCCACCAACCCCAGCACCCAATCCCAACCCACTCAAAACAACTCCCAAACCCAAGTCTTAGTCGACACTGAAACCGAAACAAGCAACCCAATCCAAGATCTTGTCGAAGGCCCAACTGTTACCGACACTCTTCTAGAAGGCCAACTCCCTCAACTAGATTCAGGAGCTATCGAAGATCCTAGTAGACTACTTACTGCCACCACAGGAGAGGGGCAATCAGCTGACACAGGTTCACAAACCCAAACAGACCTCCAAACAGACATTTCACAAGAGGACACGTCCACCCCCGCACAAAGCCAAAGACAAGTTGCCAATAACCTTCTCAACCAAACCATTTCAAACCTAGATCAAGCCATCCAAGCAAACGGCAAAATAAATACCACCATACCTTTTGTAGGTAGACCAGCCGCCAAAACCATCCTCAACGATGTTGTTAGAAGAACTAGAGGTATTGAAGATATCCAACAACACTCTTCCGAATTTTGGGACACTGAGGTTGGTCGAAACCCCAACATCTCCAGCCCCAACACCGACCTTGTTTCAGGAAAAGGCAACTTCCAATACACTACTGGCCTAGACACTCTTCCCTCTCAAACTCTAATTATCGCCGCAGATATCGCCAACTTCTTTACTCAGTTAGACACCCCTTTTGACGCCAACATAACTGGCAACTTAAACCCAGACTACAATCAACCCTTCATTGGCAAAAACGACGTCACTTTCCTTGTCATCAACTCTGACGGCTCAGCTTCAATTTACCAACTCAGCAAATTTGCTATCAGAACAAACACTGATGGAAACGTCGACATTGACTCACTCACTAACCAGATCAGCCAGATCCTAGCCGCCGACCCCATCAAAACTGTCTCCAAAGCCGCCATTGACCACCTCCAAACCATCTACAACAACGGCAAGTTCAAATCTAGAGACCTCCTTACCTCAGACCTAATGACTCCAGGCAATCTTTTCACCAAAACCCTAGGTCTTAATCAACCTCTCCTAGACACAGAAACCATAGATCTGTTAAACCAAACCGACACCAGCTATCTCTTCTCAAACGACACCATTGTCCCTTCTAAAGATGGTACCTACAACACCCTAGGCCTTGCCCATCACACTACCATAGTTAATGGCAACAACATCACTCAAACCTTCGCCCACACCTACCTAGACGGTGACACCGCCCTCAAATCAGTTTTTGCCCCCACTCTTGATCTGATCACTTCAAACTCTAACACCCAAATCGTTCCTGACAACCTTGCTGGCCAATCCACTGACACCTCAACAGTAATCAATATTCCCACCACATCAGATCAACTCACCGACATCAAAACAAATAGAATCGACCCCCAAAGACAAGCCCTAAAAGACAAACATGGTCTAGATGGATATACAGCTTCACGGCTCAGCCAAGACGTTGTCCTGGTTCGAGCTCTAGCCGCCTACTTCAACGTTGATGTTGCCCACTTTCTTGAAGCAGTCAACGGTGACACCTCCAATATCTCTCCCTCACTAAATATCCACGGCACCAACAACAACACTCTCCAAGCACTACTCGTCACTCTAAACGATCGTGTTGCCGCCTCTCAAGGACAAGGTGCGGTTGCTTTCATGGGGTCATTGGGACAAAGAGCTAGAAACCTCCTCAACTTCCTCGGCATCTTCTCAATCCGTCAGCAACAACAATACCTAAACACTGGCGAAATCATCATGGTCTCCAGAAGCGACGCCAGCTTCCCCATCACTTTCAACACCGCACAATCAAACAACTACGCCAAAGGCCTTGTTATTGGTGTCACACAACTAGCCAATGGAAGTTTCAAACTTGCTATCGATGTTGGCGCCAACGCCAGTGCTGATCTAAAAGCCAAAGCACTCCAACTCAACCAAAACCCATCTTTGATTGTTGACCTCATGAGCCAAGAGTTAGACCTCATTGACCAAGCTCTCGAAATCGACACCAAATCCAACCCTCCACTAGACCAATCAGAACTCACTGATCTTACAGAAATCGTTGACACCATCCTTGCAGACACCAACCTCCTCGATCAAACAGGTCTAATCACCGCATCCAACCTCTCCGAAATCGACCTTATCACCCAAAATCAGGCCCAAATCGACACCATCCAGGCCAATTTAGAAACCATGTTTCCCCAAGCTTCAACAGACGTCATAGTCGCCACCTCACACCATCTCATTGATTCATTCTTAGATTCAGTAGACACCTCCCAACCAAACACCCAATCGCAAATTAGAACAAGAGCCAGAAACCAATACCTAACCAACCTAATCACCCTCATCAACCAAGCCAAAGCCACTGGACATCAATTTGTTCTTTTTGCCACTGGCGCCAGCCTTATCCACGTCGGTGATGATTATGTAGACTACGATCTCCCCTTTTCTCCCAACTCACAAACCGGCAAAGTCGAAACTGACATCGACCTCTTCACTTCTGAAGATGGCATCCGCGCCCTTGCTCAAATGCTAACAGCACAAGGCTTCTCTGAAATCACCGACTCCAACCAACCTCTTACACCTGGCACCTTCAAAGTCACCCGCGATATCCTACCTCTTACTCCAAACGCCGACAGAAGACACTTAAACATTCAAATAGTACTTCAAGATGGACAAGACGTCGATGTCTGGGACATGGATGGCCAATTTACAGACACCACTCAGGGTGGAGAAAAGGCAGAAATAGACATCGCCCTCCAACAAAACCTCAACCAAAAAACAGTAGAGGTCACCACTCCTGATGGAGATATTATTGGCGCCAACATCGAATACCTAAACCCATACGCCAACTCTGAATTCTACCGAATAGTGGAGACCAAAAGTATTCTCAAAGAAGACTTGGGTATCGGCAAAGCCAAACTCAGGGGAACCACTTTAGAAACCATTCAAGACATAATTTCTAGAGGACTCGAACTCTTCTCGATCAACAGGGACACCCAAGATGACACTCAAAAATAACAACAGCTCAAACACTGATACTCGATAAACACTTGATTCCCCCACCTCAACTATGCTCTAATAAATCCAAACCCATTAACTCAACACCTCATTAACCAATTAACCATTAACACTCTCTGCCCATGCCAATCTCAAACACTACCCCAAACTACAACAACACCTCTTCAAAACTTAGCCTCACCCAAATCCACCACTTCATCACCACCAACAAAATAGTCACTTATCCCCTTATCTTCATCCTCACCATAGCCCTTGGCGGCCTTATTGCCCAAAACACTTTTCTCTCCCCCACTCGCTCAGCCACAGTCATCGGTCTTGGGTCAAAAACCATCACTCCACAAAAAGCCGTTGTTTCTTTTTCAGTCGTTTATCAAAACGCCAATCGAAATCAAGCCAATACAGAAGGTGATCGCATCTACAACAACATCCTAAACAACCTTTCCCAATTCAACCCCACCTCCATCGACAAAAATACCCCTCAGATCACTGGCACTAGCAGAAACAGCCTCGACAACGGCAACCTAGTCAGAAACACCAACTTCCAATACACCAACGCCGCTAGAGTAACCGTCGAAGACCTAGACAAAGTCAACGAACTAGTCAGCACCATCTACCAAAACGGGGCCACCGAAGTTACCCAAGTCAGATATCTGCCAGAGAATGAAGATAAAGTCGAAGACGAACTCGGTAAACTAGCCGTCCAAGATGCCAAATCAAAAGCTAAGCAAATGGCAGCGGCTTCAGGTGCTAGAGTTGGAAAAGTCATCTCTATCCAAGAAGCTGCCTCAAACTCCCAAACCGGAACTCCCACCAGCGGTCTCACCAGCACATCAGAAGGTCTAAACTTAAGCCAAACAGGCGAAATCGAACTCCAAACTGCCGTCACCGTCACCTTCCAACTGTACTAGACAGTACTAACACTCCTTTCCACCAATATCTATACTCAAGATAGTTGAAAACTAACCTATCTCAACAACATGATATGAAGGTAACATTTGTCAAAGCATTACCTTG
>CBDUQH010000009.1:0-22058 GCA_965369335.1 uncultured bacterium | reverse complement strand
GATTAGCAACAAGCTACAAGTGACAAGTAACAAGTTTTGTTGTTTAGTTGTTTTAATTTTTTTAAGTCCCAAGTTGAGTATGGTGGTGATGAAAACTAGGGCTGAGAGAACGAGGTGGAGTTTGCCTATTTTAAAAGTAAACCCGTCTAAAATGCCTTCTGTTGAGCCACCGTATCCCCAAAGAGAGTTCCAAAGTTGGGTGGGAAAAACAAAGTGTTGAGTGTAGGTGTAGCGTTGGGTGAGGAGAATGTTGTCAACTAAAGTGAATTGTTTTTCTGATAATGATGGAAGCCAAAAGAAAGTACTTAAACCTAAACCAAGAAATGTGTATGGAGTGAAATAAAGAGTTTTGATTAAGTTTTGTTTGAAGTTTAGTGTCAGTTTTAAGAGTATGTAGAAGGCAATGATTATGGTAAAGGGTAGAACAATTAGGTTGTGTGTGGTCATGAGGGCTGCGTATGAGAGGGCAAATATTAGGCCCCATTTAGATTGTTTCGATTTGGGTGAATAAAAATGGTCAATTGAGAGGAGGATGAGAGGTAGCCAAACAAATGAAAAAGTTTCAGCTAAGGCACCACGAACGTAAGCGTCTACAGCCCTATAAGGAACGTAGATATAAAATAATGCTGAGACAAAGGCTGAAAGTTGGCCAAAATGGTGTTTGGACCAATAGTACATGGTGATAGCTGAGCCGAAAAAAGATAGACCAAAGACGAGTTTGATGGACGAGATGTAATCTAAAAATAGAAACGTGTGGAAAATCCAACTAAGGTAGTAGATTAGTGGTGGATAAAAAATGAAAAGTGGGTAACCATATCCAAACCCTAATCGAGAAACCCATCTAACGGGAAATTGACCAGCTGTTAGTGCTTGATCTAGTTCAGCTAGACGGATGATTTGTTGGTCGTCATGCATAGTGAAAAAGCCTGAATGAAAAAGAGGAAAGACGGTTGGAAGGACTAGTAAAAATAGGATGATGAGTGGCAAATATTGGTTGAGTTTGTTCATTTTATTTTGAGGATTTTTTTGATAGAGCTAGAGTGATCAATGGTTAGTTTGACTAGGAGGATATTTGAGTAAGGAAGGAAAAGAAGCATGTAGTGAGGCCAACCTCCAATAAAGGTGAGGAAAGCGGCATACACTAGCAACCAGGAAGTGAGGATGTGGTGTTGGGCTAGGTTGAGTTTTTTGTTTTTGATCCAATGATTTAGTGAGTTTTTGATAAAAAGATAGAAGCCAAAAAAAGCAGCAAAGGCATTTATAATCCAAGTTGGTTGCCATTCTCTAGTGGTGAGAGTGTAGTATTCGCCCCATTTTGGTCCCCACCAAACTCTCCATCGGTTAAAAAAGACCAGTTTCCAGTAGGAACCGAAAGGAACTGATGTGGAGCTATTTTGGTAAAAGTTAAGAATGTATTTTTGGGTACCTAAGTATTGGCGCAGAGTACCGCCTTTTAGGAAAAATTGGAAATATGATAGCAGGTGGACTAAGAAAGCTAGGGGCAGTGATAGTAAAAAATATTTGAGTAAGTTGAACTGTTTGGAGATGAGGTAGAAAATGACGATGCTGGAGATTACTAAAAATCCAGTGGCGTAGAATTTGGTGGAGAGGACACCACCAAGCATGAGACTAGCAAGAATAAAGTGTTTTTTATTGGTAGTGGATTTTAGGAGGAATAAAAAGGCCAAGTTGAGAAAGGTGATTTGGATGGCATCGAGCATGGTGATGGAAAGGAGGCCTTTGTAGATGGTTTCTGTTGAGAAAAGAGCGGGTGGGATTAGGGCTAGATAGGAGTCTTGAATAACTTGGCGACTTAAAAGGTAGAGGCTGATAAGTAGCGTGGAGGCGAAGAAGAGGCCAATGTAAGCGGGATGTTTGATGAGGAGGAGCCCGAGGCCGATAAAGTATTTTCCAAGAGGGGGCATTTCTGAGTTAATAAGGATGGGGTTTTCGCCGTGGATGTAGGCCCAACCCGCCCAAGCATAGAGGCCGTGGTCACCAAGAGGTTGAGAAGACTTGGGGTTAACCCATTGGGAGTTTAGATACTTTTGTTCCATAATTTGTGGGTCAAAAGTTTGAGTGAATTCTTGCCGTTTTGATAGTATTTGGGTAAAGACGGAGAAAGCAATAATTGCTAATGAGATGATGGCGGCTGTTTTGGAATAATTTTTGTGGGTGTATGTATAGGTGAGATAGAAAAAGAGTAAAAGGGCTGCAGTGAGTGAAAGATAGTTGGCAAAATTTCTAAGTGGAGTTTCTTCCCAAACAAGTTTCACTTCTGTAAGTTTGTCTTGTCTTTTTGATGAAGGGAGGTTGAGTTTGATAGTACCGGCTTGGGTTGTTTGATAATTTGTGGTTGGATTTCCATCGATATAGAGCTTCCATCCAGGGAAGTAGTGGGTGTTAAAAGTGATATCAATATCGTTTATGAGTTTGATTTGAAGGTATTTTTCTTGAGTGGAAATGTTTGTGGTGATGATTTGGTGGGTTTGGAGAGGGTCGTCGATTGTAAAAGGTGTGGGGGCAAAAGTGGTGGGGTCGGTTTTGACGTATTTCGGAGTGAATTCTTTTTGGTTGGTTGAGGTATCAAAATTGGCCTCAAAATACCCTTGGGGAAATTGATCTGATTGGACTTTGAATGTGTTATACAGACTGAAGTATGAGCTTAAGACAATGGCGATGATGGCTATTGAAGTGAGGAATAAGTGGTATCTGTTTTTTTTGAGGCTGGTTATTTGGCCTGTTAAGTAGGCAGTGGCAAATACTAAGACGGCGTTGAATCTGATTGGAAACTGGACTAATTTTTCGAGAGGGAGAATATGCCAAATTGGAGAGAAAATGGAGACTTGGATGAGGATGGAAACTATTGAGACTATAACAAAAAAGCGAGAAGTAAGAGATTTTACTTTGACTAGTGAAATGGCAATGATAACTAGACTTAACAAGCCTATTTGGTTTAAAAGTTGAATAGGGCTGGCAAAAAAATCTTCAACTTGGGCTATTTGGATTAGTGATGATCGGGTGTACTGAAGGTCAAAAAGTGCAGGTAGCCAAAAAAAGGCGCTGAGTGAGATTGATAGAGTTAGCCAAGTTGAGAAGTAGATTAGTTTTTGGTTGATGGATGATTTGAGAGGTTTGAGTTGGATAATAAAGTAAAGAGCTATGATGGGAGAAAAAATTAGCGCTAAGGTGTTGTGGGCAGTAATGAGCAGGCCAAAACATATTGAAGAAAGAGTTAGTTGGGTGAATTTTTTGCTTTGAGTGTATTTATCAATGAAGAGAAAAATAAGTGGCAAGATGGAAAAAGCTACAGACTCCCCTATTGAGCCTCTTTGAAAAAGGTCGATAAATCGATATGAAGAGTAGGTGTAGACTAGTGCAGCTAAAAAAGCTGGTCGGGTTTTGGTTTTTGATTTTGTCCACCAGTACATAGTTAATGTTGAGATAACTGTTGAGAGGACAAAAATAATTTTGATTGATTGAAGGCTGGAGAAGCCTAAGATGTTAAGTGGTTCTGCTAAATAGAAAGGTAGTGGATAAAGGAAGTTGGTGACTGGGTAGCCATAGTTTTCGTTGAGTCTTTGGATCCATCTAACTGGAATGTGTCCGTCGAGAAAGCTTTGATGAAAGCCACTGCTTCTTAAAACCATACTGACAGAGTCGTCTGTTTTGGGAAGGCCAGGTTTGAAGTAAGGCCAGGTGAAAAGTAGAGAAAGTAAAACTAGCGCGATTGGGAGTAAAAATGATTTTATTTTGTTGGTGACCATGAGACTTTGAATTCTATTTGGTGCTGACCTTGAGGAACTATAATAGCTCTAAAGGTATGATTGGCTCTGTATATTTTTGTAGGTTGGTGGTCGATGTAGGCATTCCAGTTTGGATAGTATGAATCAGTGAGTAACAATATTGTATTGCCATCTTTAGTATCGGTGTGAATGACAATTTGATTTGGGGTGTACGAGATTATTTTAGCATTTCCATTTGCCTGGGACAGGATGTCTTCGGATGGTTTTTCCTCTAGAATTATGGTTTGGTGAGGGTCAAAAGAAGGCGAATAAAGAGTTTGGAGTCGGGTTTGTTTTTCGGCAATAACTTGGAAGTTGGAGTATAGACTAACACGAGGAAGAGCAGTTTTGTTTTGATAGATTTTGAATTTATCCTGTTGCCAGATGAGGTCAAATTTGGCTTGGTCGTATTTTAAAGGTTCGGTTTCGAAATCAGATTCTAGATTTGTGACCTTGGCAGGGATGTACCTGGTGCTGGTTAAGTCTAAAAACCGATCTCTTCCGGGTAGATAGTCAAAAGGTACGTCTGCATCAGAGCGTTTGAGGAAATCTTGGTAGTTGCCTGGATATGCAGCTGCAGTGAATTCTTGGTAGGTTTTGGAGTGGAGAGGATTGTAACCTTCAGGTGAGTAAAGACGGAATTGGGTGTGAAGGTCGTTGGAGATTTCACTGTCCCAAAATCCCATGATACGATCGTTTTGAGACAGTTGTTTGAGTTTGGTGATTAGTTGGTTGGGAGGGTAACTAAGACTGGGTGAGGAAAAAGAAAGCATTAGATGGGTGTATTTGAGGTATTCTGCAGAAGATAGAAATAAAATTGAAGGTATGAGGAGAAGGGAAAAAGAACGAGTTAGTTTGGATTTAAAAGAGTTGGGAAAGATAAAGTTAAGTAGTTTTTTAAGGACTGATGAGTTGAGTTGGGTTTTAATGGTTAACAGGCTTAAGGTGGTCACGGCTATGGTGAGAGGGATGATTAGATTTCTAATGGTAATGGTTCTATATTGCATAGGAATTAGTAAAGTTGAGGCTAAGACTAGCAAGTATATGGAGGTGATGATAGCAAGTGGTTTGAGTTTTGGTTTTTTTTGGAAATTATCAACTCCAAAAGCTGACAAGATGGAGAGAGAAATGACAGAGATGTATAAGATACCAGCAGCAACACCCGTGGTAATCATGGGTAAGTGAAGTTTGGCAAAGACAAAAGTTAAGGGAGATTTTATGGAGAGGAGTAGGCTGATTAAAAGTGCAAACTTGAAAAAGTTTAACGTTTTGTTTTTTGATTTGGTGAGAAGTGAATAAAGAGCAAAGATGAGAGCTGGAGTACCGATAAAGAGGTTGGCATCTGTATAGTCGACAGTGGTGAAAATGTTGGCGAAGTAGTTTTCTTTGATTCTGTTGCCGTAGTAGTCAGATGAGAAGGCTGTAAGGAGATGGCGTGGTTCAAGACGAGTTCTTAAAAAAAGCTCTTCTGATTTGTTGCCTTTTAAGGCTGAGTTTTGGAAAAGCTGGTAGGTGGGAATTAGTTGAAAAGATAGCAACGAAAAAGAGAGGGCTAAAAAGAGTAGTAGTGATATGGTTTTTTTATAAGACAGTTTTGATTGGTTAAAAAAAGTGGTTTGAGTGATTTTGGATAAGGTCTTTTTGTATGAGTGTTTTTGGTTGGTGAATGAGTATATGGTGTAAGTGACAAAAACGAGAAGAGCATAGGCTGACTGCTGAGGATAACCACCGAGAATGGTTGCGTAAATGGAGAAGATCAGAGAGTATATGGCCCAAAATTTGTGGTGGTTTATTAGTTGATGAATTGAGTAGAGGCTGAGTGGTAACCACAAACCAGAGTGAGTAACTACTCCCCACTCGAGCCAAGAGATCATGTGGCCTGAGAGGGAAAAGGCCAAGGATCCTAAAAGAGAAGCTGATTTTGAAAGTTTGAGTGAGCTGAGGAAGAGATAGGTGAATAGAGCAGCGAGTAGAGGTGAAAGAATGATGTAGTAACTCCAAGCAGTGTCGAAATTGAGAAAGAAGAAGAGGATAGTTAGTGGATAAAAAATGGTGGCTTGGATGTTGGCAAGAAGAGGCTCACCTGAGAAGTTGTGGGGATTCCACAAAGGAAGTTGGCCTTGTTTGATGAGTTCAAGTGCTAGTTGTTTCCAGGGTATCATTTGACGAAAAACGTCGGCTGCAAAAAGGCCTCCCTTATAAGGAATAGGTGTACCTGACAATTCCCAGCCCCCAGTGTTGTAGGGGAAGTACCAGTTGACTAAGATGTTGTAGGGTATGGGAAGAAGTCCTTGGAAAAAAAACTTTCTGAAAACTAGAACGGTTAAAATTAAGATGAAAAGGATTGAAGGGAGGTGTGGTTTAATTTGTTTCATAAGTCTATTCTAATGGTTTATAAGTTGAGCTGGTAGGTTTGACTGGTAGAATAGGAGGATATGAAGATTGAAGTGCCCAAATCGAAGCAACCGATGCCTAAAAGTGCAAAAAGAGTTTTTAAAGGAATATTGTTTGATGTTTATCATTGGGAGCAAGAATTGTTTGATGGATCAAAGGCTACTTTTGAAAAGCTAAAGAGAACAGGTTCTGTGAATATCTATCCTGTGACAAAAGATGGCAAAATTATATTGACTAGACAGGAACAACCCGGTTTGGTGAGACCTTTCATTGGAGCTGTAGGAGGGGTTATTGATCGTGGTGAGTCACCTTTGGAAGCGGCTAAAAGAGAGTTGAGGGAAGAATCTGGAATTGAAGCAGATAAATTTGAACTTTGGTATTCTTGTCAGTTATCTAGTGTGGTGGATTGGCCAATGTATATTTTTATTGCAAGGGATTTGGAAGTTGTGGGTAAACCTGAGATGGATGGAGGAGAAAAGATCGAATTGGTTGAGTATAGTTTTGTAGATTTTTTGGAATTAGTCCCCAAAAAAGAGTACAGGGATATTGAACTTAAGATTAAATTGTATGAGTTGGAACATACTGAAGGTGGGATTGAAAGCTTGAGGAAGTTGTTTTTGGAGGGAAATGAGTAAAGTACAAGTGGTTGATGAAAATAACCGAGTGATTGGGGCTGAAGAAAAAAGTAAAGTGCATTTGCAAGGTCTGTGGCATCGGATTGTATGTGTTTATGTTTTTAATGATAAAGGGCAAGTGTTGATTCAGAAAAGAAGTGTGAAGACTGATGTGGTGCCGAATTTGTGGGATCATTCTTGTGCGGGGCACGTGGATGAAGGTGAAGTTCCAAAGCAAGCTGCAAAAAGAGAGTTAAAAGAAGAGTTGAATATTGATACTGATATAGGTTTGATTAAAGAGTTTAAGGCAAGTGAAAAAGTTGGGCCTAAGACTCTCAATCGGTTTTGGTATTTGTATAAAACTGAAGCTAATGGGCCGTTTGAGTTTGATAAAGAAGAAGTGGCTGAGGTTAAGTTTGTGGATGAGGATTGGTTGGATAAAGATTTGGTAAACAATAAAAGTAAGTATGCGTTAGGGTTTTTGAGGAGTTGGGAGAATTATAAAAGTATTGTTTGATAATTGACTGTTTTTTGCTTAGAATCGCGTGATCTGGAATTTGTTGGGGTTTTTATGGCAGAGAGAGAAAAAGTTAGAAAACTGAGTAAAGGCTTATTTGAAGCTAAGCCTTATTTCTTTGAAGATGATTATGTTTATAGAGTTTTGTCAAAATTTGTTGTGGCTGGGAGTGTGAGTGGCAGAAATGATCTTGATGAACTGATAAGATCTGCTGATGTAAATGTGTATGAAAATACCGTTCAATTTAGATACGCTAAACTTGTTAGAACCAAGCCAAAGGAAAAAGAACAGAGCCGACATTTACAGATTTATGCTTCGAGACAAGAAGATACTATTTCAGGTTTTAGATTGGATTACTATGTTTCTGAACTAGACTCTGATCTTGAGCTGCATTTCTGGTCAAAAAGGAAAAGGCTAGAAGAAGCCAGTGGCTGGATGAAAGTGGCGAATAGAAATGGGTGGAATGATTTAAATTTTGGAATAGACGAGGGTAAGGTACGTTTGAGTATGAAAGGTAGTGATATAGGCGTTGCAAGAGCAAGGCATTTGTATTCCGTTTTAGAAACTGCTTTGGCTGAAAGCACTCAGATGGTCACTGATGGGTTGAGTGTGTTGGGAAAAGATAGAGTTATTCGTATTTGAAAGTAATGATGTGGGTGCCTGTGGGGACGATGACAGCGCGGAAAGCGAAGTTGGCTCGGTAGATTTTGGTGGGTTGATCGTCGATGTAGGCTGACCAGTTGGGATAGTAGCCATCTGATAAGAAAAGAAATTGAGGTAAGTCTGTTTGTGTGGTGATTTGGACGAAGCTAGGGGTGTAGGTGACAATTTGGGCCGATCCAGTGGCAGGTGTTTCTTCCATAGTTATAGGTGTTGATGGAGTAAGATTGGGTGTTTGGGGCTTTTCTTCGATGATGACTGATTTGTGGGGTTGCCAATTGGGGTCAAATAAAGTGTCTAAGATTTGTTGATCTGATTCGGCTTTGAAAAAAGTGGGGATTAAAGTGACTCTTGGAAGTGCGTTTAAGTTTTGGTAGATTTTGTATTTTCCTTGTTGCCAAATTAGTTGGTATCTTTTTTCAGAAAACTTGAATGGGTCTGGTTCCCAGTCTGATTTGGGAAAGTCCTCTTTGTCTAAGATGTAGCTAACTCCTAAGACATCTTGGAGGCGCTGTCTGTTTGGTGTGTCTTGATCTCTTTCTAAGTTGGCGTCAGACCTGGAGGCTTTGGGGAGAAGTTGGTTATTGTTTTTGGCAGCTTGGATTAGTTGTCCATAACGGTTTGAGTATAGTGAGTCATAACCTTCGGAAGAATAAATTTGGGATGGTATCCAAATGTTGCTTGATACTGAGGAGGTGTAGTCTCCAAAAAATCGTTGGTAGTCTCCCCTATTTGCCAGTTCGGTAAAAATTGGATTGGGAGGGAAAATAAAATCAGGGTGTGAAAAAGGCAAGTATTTGTTGGCAAAAATGCTGGATCCAAAGATAGGGATGATGATGAGAGAGGCTTTGAAACTGTTTACTAAGAATTTTTTTTGTTTAGGAAATAGTCTGTTGGCTAAGATGATTGTGAATAGGGCCAAAAAAGATGCGAAAGGAATGACAGTATTTCTTAGAGCTACTTTGTATTGGGTTTTTATAAGAGGATCAGTGGCTGTTTGCCATTGAAAAAGGCTGGAGGTGATGATTAGTGTGAACAAAGTGAGTGTAACTATAGCGGCTTTGTGGGTGGATGGTATTTTTTGGATGGCTTTTTCGATACCAAAGGCTGCTAATATGGCGGCTGAAAACTGTGTGATAAACAAAGCTCTGGACGCGGCACTACTTGAAAGAATGGGTAGTTTTAAGAGGAGTGGGATTTGGGCGATAGGATTTTTGATGATAAAGATTAGTGAGCCAATTAGTGTTAGGGTGAAAAAAATTTCGATTTTTGATTTAGATTTGGAAAAGAGGGAAGTGAGAGTTAAGACAAAGGCAATGATGCCGAAATAGGCCATAAATTCACCATAGTCACTACCCCAAAAATTGTTGGTGGCTGGGTTGCCAAAATAGTTAGGGATGAGAAAAGTGATAAGGTGTTTGGGAGGAAGAAGGAATTGGTTAAATATTTGAGGGTCGCTGCCGTATCTAGGTGATAGTTTTAGTAGTTCAAAAGCAGGGAAAGTCTGGATAGAGGTGATTAACAGAGTTAAGATTAAAGTGAAAAGGAAATATAAAGTGTGTTTGGCTAATTTGGGTTGTTTTTTGGATTTAAAGTTTAAGTTGAGGGTAAAGAAATAGAGACAAGTGATGATTAGGATGTAAAAAGTAGTTTGAAGGTGTCCGGCGAAGATGGATGAAGTGATACCCAAGACAGTAAGCCAATAGTAGTAAGAGTTTTGGCGAGAATAGTTAAGAGAAAAAAGGATTAGTGGTAACCAAAGGGCTGCGTGGCCAACTGTGTTAAGCTCGAGCCACACTGTTAAGTAGCCACTGAAGGCGAAGGTGATCCCTGCAAAGAATGAGGCGAGGTGGGAAAGTTTGAGAGATCGGACAAATAGATAAGTGAAGAAGAGGGCTAATATTGGTTGAAGAAGAACTTGAATGACCCAAGATGTGTTAAAAGGTAGAAGCCAATAGATGAAGTTTAGGGGATAAAAAGGGGCTGACTGGAGGTTGGCTAATAAAGGTGTGCCTGAAAATGCGTAGGGATTCCAGTAAGGAATTTGACCTTGTTTGAGTTGATCAATTGCAATTTTTCTCCAAGGGTATGTTTGGCGGATAGTGTCGGCGGAGATAAATTCTTTGTAAGGAACCCCAAGAGGAAAACCGTAATCAGACCAGTCTTGAATGTTAAAAGGAAACATGCGGCCAACAAGCAGATCTCCTGGAAAAGGCACGAGACCTTTTACGGGCAACTTCCAAAAAATAGTTAGGGTTAACAAAATTGAGAAGATAAAAGGTAGGACTGGGGATAATTTTTTCATGTTAGAATTTATTGTAACAAAGTAATAAGTAGTACGTTTGAGCAAGTGAGACTTGCATGTTTTGTGGAGGTTTATGTATCAGTATTTATTGTTTGATTGGGATGGGACTTTGGCAAATACGTTGGAAGTTTGGGTTGATTCTTGGCAAAAAGCCTCTAGTGAGTTTGGACAAGTAATTGATCGCAAACAGGCTGCACTTGAGGTTTTTAGCAAGTGGGAAACGCGCCATGGCTGGAGTGAAGATGTGTTTGAAGGTTTTAAAGATAAAGTTTATGAATACGTTCATCTAGGTTATCAAGATGTTGAGTTGATAGATGGTGTGGTTGAAATGTTAGAAGAGTTGAAGTCAATGGATAAAAAAATTGCCATTGTGACATCCTCAAGTAAAGAGTTGGTGAGGCCTTTTTTGGAAAAAAAGAATTTGAAAGGTTATTTTGATGTGTTGTATGGAAGAGAAGACATTCAAAAATTTAAACCAGATCCTGAAATTATAAAACTGGCTATGAACAAATTGGCTGCAGGGTTTGAAAATTCATTGATTGTGGGAGATTCGGCGAATGATGTTAAAGCAGGGAGAAACGCGAATATTGGTACTGTTTTGTTTTTTCCAAAAGTAAATGAAGTGTTTTACTATGAAGACGATTTGAGAGAGTTGAGACCGGATTTTTTTATTAGAGATTTGAAAGAGTTAGTAAAAATTGTTAGTTAGTTTCGAAAACTGAAAGTTCGCGGATGAGTGGATTTGGTAGTTCTGGCTGTTTTTCAAAATGCCATTTTTCAATTCTGATTTTTCCAGGAATTCTCCAAGTGGCAACTTTTTCACCCAGATGATTGTAGTTGTCGATCCAGCCTTCGGCACGAGAAGTGTATTCGTCGGTTTCTTCAATGAGAAGATAGATGTTTTCAGGATTGTCTGGCTGAGGAAGGATATCGTATGGTTTGGGTAAGTAACCATATGTTTTTTGGGCATGCCAGTAAAGATTGTAGTCCCAGATATAGGGATAGACTGGAGGGGTGTATACGTAGAGGGCAAAAGGTTGTGTGTTGGCGTCTTTGTAGATGCTCTCGAGAGCAAGGTGCTGGTTTCTGAGAGTTGAAGTGTCTCCTTGATACTCACCATTCCACACTAGCGATCTGGTGTGAGGTTGAATGCTAAAAAGTGATAAGAAGATTAAAAAAACAATGATAGCTAATTTTAGATGTGTGTTTATAGCTGGTTTTTTCCAGGGGAGTTTTTGGACTGAAAGTAATTCACCAATTGGGAGCGCTGCTATGATAATAAACAAACTAGGCATGCCGGCTCGATACCAAGCCCAGACTGGCCCAGGGTAAAATACTAATCCCAGATAGGTTAAGATTGTTAGAGAAGCAGTGATTTTACCGAGTTTGAGAGACTTGTCATTTTTAGTTTGAAAAATAATAAACCACCCCAAAATAATGATTGCTAGCATGGTTATAACCAGAAGAGGGAGTTCTGGTTTGAAAGCGGTGGTATAGACAAAGTCTGTGTAGAGATCCGTTATGCGGTAGATGAATTTGTTAAAGATGTTGCCTGGCTCACGACCCAAACTTTGATTTGTGCCATTTAGGAAATTGAGAACGGCGTTGGTCATGGTGAAGTTGTGTCGAAATTCAAAAAAGATTTGAGGAGTAAAAGGTAAAATGAAGGCTGGGATTGAGTAAATAAAATTTTTGGATAAGTATGGTTTTTTGCCTGAGAAAATGGCTATGGTGATAAGGGCTGAAGGTAGGGCAAAAAGAGCATATCCAATTTCAAAATGAAACATGCAAGAGATGACTAAAGCGAGCAGAGGTAAGTAAATGTTTTTTTTATTGAGGATAATTTCCCAAATGAGCCAGAGATAGATGATGCCAATAAAAGTTAATGGTGACGGGCTTAAGACGATTCGAGAAGCTGAAATGATTGCTGGAGAAAAAAGTGTGAGAAAGGCGGCAACGGTAGCTGACGATTGATTGGAAAATTTTTTGACAACGAGGTATGTGGCAATTACATGAAGTATGCCAAAGACTGAGAAAAAGATAACGTTAAAGTTTGGGCTGCCTCCAGATAGAGCAAATGGAATAGATAGAACCCAAGTGTAAAGTGGACCCATCATCACTCCTTGGAGACCAGTACCCCTGGAAATTAGGGATATTTTTTTGTCTACTACTAGATGCTTAGCTAGAGTGATGTCTTCGCCTTGGTCTAAGCTAAAGTGAGAGAGGTTAAAAAAACCAGGTTCTGCCCGCAGATAAAACCCCAAGGCTATTAGGAGTCCAATAAAGAAGGACTGATACGGATGTTTTTTGATGAATTTATTTATTTTTTTCATGTTTTGCAGTGATTAAGTATATGGCTAAAGTGATGGCCATGATAATAAAGGTAAGTAAATTTCTTGTGCTAATGACCCAAGGAGTATAGTCACCAATGTACAAAAATGGAGCGTAACGGAGGAGAGAAGCTGGTGTTAATCCAAACATGATAAATTTTAGTAATCTGTTTTTGGGAAGTAGCGCGGTAAGAGCAAAAGGAGTTGTGAAGTACCAAGGTAGGATCTCTCTTTGGGAGATGACAATCAAAGTTAAAAGATAGGCGAAAAAAGTGGCATAGGTTAGTGTTTGGGTTATGTTTATCTTTTTTAAATGGTGGAGAAATATAAAGGGGGCGAGAGCAAAACTGACGTATTTAATTAATATCGAGTAGATGAAGAAAAAGAACGAAGAGATGTGTCTTTTGCTGAGATAGAGGTGTAGGGCAAATAACATGAGTGCAGCCATGGTGATATCGAGGTGAGGTGAAAGTAGACTTTCGATAACGATTAATGGATTCAGCGCGAATAAGAGGGTTGAGTGGGTTGCTAGTTTAGGATTGATTTTTTTTGAGATTTTGTAGATTGAAAAAACTGATAGTAGATAACTTAGAGTGCCTATAAGTTTGTAAGTTAATAGAGTTAGAGTAAATTTACCCAGGCCTAAAATGTAAAAAGGAATTGTGGTTAGAATCCAAGTGGGACCATAAGGATAAGTTCTGTGGGTCCATCTCATGAATCTAGTCCACAAATCTGAAGGAAAATCTAAAGCAGTGTGGGTGTAGGGATTAGCTGTGTGGTGGATGAGAATTCTGGTGTCAAATATGTAGTTAAAAATGTCGTATGAGAAAGCAGGGTATGCAAAAAGTAGTAGTATGATAGCAATTGTCAGTATTTTGATATATTTGCTAAATTTGAATTGAATTGATTTAGGATGATGTATCAATAAAAAATAGCTTGCTGTGAACATGGTTAGTGATACTATATATATCAAAGTGGACAAGGGGCGGTTGAAGTAACCGAGATGAGTAAGTGAGGTTTGAAGTTGTTGATAGATGTAGTTAGAGGAAAGAGTTAAGTTAAGATCAACTTGAGAGTAAGAGTATATGCAAAAAGATAAAAGACTGATTAGATAGAAGATGAATAACGGCTTTGGGTTTGATTTGAGTTGGGATGTAAAAGTCACAAGATCGGTGGAAGTAACTAGTATGGAGTTTGGTTAGATAACTACTTGTATTTTCCGGATATATGGGTAAATCTGATTCTTAAAATATCAATAAACATTCTGATTGAGTCCTTGAGAGGGCTTACTCTAGTTGAATCAACGTACTTCCATTTGACAGGGATTTGAGCAATTTTGTAACCTCTTTTTCTAGCCAAAAAAAGGAGTTCGACATCGAAGGCTCCAGTGTAGGCGTCAGCAACTTGCCTGTTTTTATAGACTACCATTCGGTTAAAAAGATCCTTGGTGGCTGTTGAAGAAAAAGCTTTAAAGCCACATTGAGTATCGGCTATGCCACGAACTGCAAATATTTGAACGACTAAGTTAAAAACTCTTCCCATGAGGTGACGAATAAAAGGCTCTTTTTCTCTACTGGCTCCACTTAGTTCTCTTGAGCCAATTACAACTTCGGCTCCTTTTTGAAATTGATGGATTACCTTTTCTACTTCTTGTATTGGGGTGGCTTGATCAAAGTCGGTGAATACTCTAACTTCTCCCCTACTCTTTAACATACCAGTAGCAACTGTTTTGGCTTTACCATAGTGGGAGTTTTCTATGAGTGTCCAGTTGGGCTTGTGTTTGGTCCATTTGTTAACTAATGAAACAGTGTCGTCTTTTGAACCATCATCGACTACTATCACCTCCCAAGGGTATGACTGTTTGGAAAGGTAGTCATCTACTTCTTTAAGTTTGCCTGAGTGAAAATTTTCTGCTTCGTTGTAGGCTGGAATAATGACAGAAAGTTTGGGGTGTTGGCTCATGACAATTATTCTAAACCAGTTATGGGAAAAAAGCGAAGTAAAAGACTACAGGTTGAAACAAGTGGCTTTTGCTGTAGAGGTCATGTTATTTAATATCGCCTTGCATTCATCCACTGGCTAAAAAGTCCGTGTCTTTTGGCAAGATATCAGTAAAAGCTGTTAACCTTTGGGGGCTGGTTGGCCAATTAAGTCTTGGCTTTGGGGATGGTGAATGAGTTTGAAGATGGTAATTCCTGGGTGGACCGTTTTTTGAACTTCTATTTCGGCTCTACCAAAACCGGCTATTTCCCAAATTGGATGACCTAGTGGCTGGCAGTCTTGTGGCTTGAGTTCACAGATGATAATGAGTTGTGAAGTGACTTTTTCTTCTAGGGGGACTGGCTTGGCTTGGTTAATTTCGAGAAAAAATCGATAGGCGTGATCGGAGTTGCCTTGAGTGATAAGGGCGAAGTTATATTCTTGGTTGTTGGCAAGATCTTTAGCTTCAAGTGCAATATTTTTGGTTTGGTCTATTAAGTTTGATCCTTGAGCCCAAATTGACTGTTGGGTTAGTAGATATCCTGATGTTGCTAAAACTATTGAGGCTGTGAAAATTTGAAGACGTCTATCTTTTATTGGAGACAAGAGCATGGCTAAGACGATAAATGGTGTGGGGAAAAGAAATTCGAAGTAATGGTAGTGGAGTTGGCCTTTGTAAAAACTGATAATAAAGGTGCCCACGAACCAAAAGATGAATGCAACCTTGTGGGCTGGAGTAAATTTTTGCTTGGATTTGAAGTGCCAAATTAAGTAGACGATGATTAGGAAGAAGAAAACTAAAGTTACTGGTTTGGTGATAAAAGCTAAGTCACGACCTAGGATAGATTCGAAGTTAAATCGATTCATTTCTTGAAAAATTCCGTAAAAATCAAGGCTTCTCAAACCTGTGGTACTACCTCCTCGGTTGATGAATTCTATTACTGATCTGATGTTGGGAAAACCGTGGCGGATTTCAAAAGCGAAGTAGAGGGAGGCACCGATGAAGAAGCCGAGAATTTGGGTGAGTCCGAGTTTGATCCAGTCTTTGGGTTTGGCTAAGAAGAAGGTCAAGACAGCTACAATTGGTCCGATGAGGAGACCCAAATAATGAAGTTGGAATGAGATGCCATAGGCTATACCTGAAATTAGAGTCAGCCATATTCTTTGTTGGACGATTCCAAAATATAAAGAGACTACAGAAAGTAAAGAGAAAAAGGGCATGGGGTTGGGGTTCCAGGAAGAGCGGGAAAAGTTGACTATCCCAGGTGAAATGGTATATAAAAGGCTGGCTAGAGTGGCTGAGAAAGAGCCAAACCATTTGCGCAGGATTGAGTAGAGGAGGATTACGGTGGCAATTCCTGTAAGGGCTATGAAGATGGCAGGGCCAACTGGATCTAGGCCACTGAGGAGCATAAAGGGAGCGATCATGTAGTAATAGATGGGACCGATGTAAAACCCGCCAACTGAAGCGGTCGGACCCAACAGAGTAAGTTTGTGATCGATGAGAATACGCTTAACTACTAATGCATCACGACCTTCATCACCTAGGAAGATGACAAAACTTCTAAGCTTGTAGAAGCGGAGGAATGCTGCAAGTAGGAGGATAGCTAAGATAATGATGGTCTCGAGTTTGTTTTTTTTGATCCAAACAACTGTTTTTTGGAAAGTTTTTTTGACTTGTTTCATAGGTAGATGGTAAATCAAAATGTATGGTGAACTAAAAGCTTTACTGTATCTGAATCATATTTAAAGTGTTGGTGTCCGGATAGTTAGCTTAAGTGAAGATAAGAGTCTATTTTTTCTTGTTTTTCCAGATGACTTTGTTGTACATGGTGTAGTTCCAAAATAATCCTAGGAGAACACCTAAGATGAAGCCAAGCCAGTCTGATAATTCTGAAGGTCCAAGAGCGATAGTAGTCAAGCGGATAGCAATACTTTGAATAAAGAGAGATCCAGATGAGAGGACTACAAATTTGAGATAGTCAAAGATGATGCTGAATTTGATTGATTTTTTGCGGTCACTAAAAGTCCAGAAATTATTGAGAGTGAAGTTGCTGGTGATGGCGGCAATAGCACCAATGGCGTTGGCAATTTCATTGATAGTTAAGTTTTTAAAAAAAGCAAAAAGCGAAGCTTGTAGTAGAAAACCAATGGTACCAACAACTAAGAATCTTAGCACGCGTGGAGGATTGGTTAGGTCGGTGATAAAAAGATACCAAAGTAAGTTGATGATATATTCGCTACCTATTTTGGATTTTCCATGGACTCTGTCTATAAAGTGAATTGGCACTTCTGCTACCTTGGCTCCAGTAAGTAGAGCTTTGTGAAGAAAGGATACTTGAAAAGTGTATCCTTTAAAGTTTTCAAGATCTTTTCTGATTTTTTTGTACAATGGAGTTCTTATGGCACGATACCCTGTAGTCCAGTCTTTATGAGAAAAGTTGAAGAGGGCCAGGCGAACAATAAAATTTCCAAGTACTGAAAATATTTTTCTATGTAACCCCCAATTGTTTGGAATTGATCCCCCAGAAATGTAGCGACTACCCACGACTAGGTCATAACCTTTGTCTATTTTTTCTAAAAAGCTTGGAATGTCTTTGGGGTTGTGGGAGAAGTCAGCATCGTGTTCAAACATAACTTCGGCTTTTAGTTTGTTTGAAGCATAGTCCATCCCCCTGAGGTAAGCTTGACCTAAACCTTCTTTTTTGCCAGTGATTAAGTGTAGGTTTTTATATTTTTTTTGAGCTTTTTTCACTAAGGCTGCTGTACCATCAGGTGAGTTATCATCGACAACTAGGATGCTCATTTGGTGGGTGCTGATTTTTTTGAAAACGGACTGAAGTTCGTCAATTAGTTTGACGATGTTTTCACTCTCGTTGTAGGTGGGGACGATGATGGTTGTCTTCACTTTTGTTTTTCTGCCTCCAAGTCAGCTTCAACCATGATTTTGACTAATTCTTTGAAAGTCACTTTTGGTTTCCATTTTAGCTGTTTTGAAGCTTTGGTGGGATCCCCAACTAAAAGGTCTACTTCGGCCGGTCGCAGGTCGGCTTTGTTGTTTGAGGTAACATATTTTTGCCAATCGTCGATACCAATGACTTTAAAAGCCTCAACCACAAATTCTTTGACTGAGTGGGTCTCCCCTGTGCCGATGACGTAATCGTTGGGTTTGTCTTGTTGGAGCATTAGCCACATGGCTTCGACATAGTCAGGTGCATAGCCCCAGTCTCTTTTTGCATCCATGTTGCCGAGTTTAAGGTCTTTTTGCTTGCCTAGTTTAATTCGGGCTACTGCGTGAGAGATTTTTCTGGTCACAAACTCGAGCCCCCGGCGTGGAGATTCGTGGTTAAAAAGGATACCTGAACAAGCGAATAAGTCATAGGATTCGCGGTAATTGACGGTGATCCAGTGGCCATAGACTTTGGCGACACCGTATGGGCTTCTAGGGTAAAAAGGAGTTTCTTCGGTTTGAGGTGTTTCTCTAACTTTGCCAAACATTTCTGAGCTACTGGCTTGATAAAATTTAGCATCAGGCTTGACTAACCTAATGGCTTCTAAAATCCTGGTTACACCTAAGGCAGTGAACTCTCCAGTGAGGACGGGTTGATTCCAAGAAGTGGGAACAAAAGATTGGGCGCCTAGATTGTAAACTTCGTCTGGTTTGATTTCGCTTAAGGCTTGAGTTAGTGAGTGTTGGTCTAGAAGGTCTCCAGGAACTAAAGTAATGTCGTCGACTATTTCTTTGATACGGTCATAGTTTGGGGTACTGGTTCTTCTGGTGACTCCGAATACTTGATAGTTTTTTCCCAATAACAATTCAGCTAGATAAGAACCATCTTGGCCTGTGATACCGGTGATGAGGGCTTTTTTTGCCATATTAACTCCTTAATTAGGGCAGTTTGATTTTGTTTTATGAATGGCCAAATCGTGTTCAACCATTTTGATGATCATTTCTTCAAAACTGACTCTTGGTTGCCAGTTAAGAACTTTTTTGGCTTTGCTTGAATCCCCTTTGGGTGCTGTTATTTTTTCTTTTCTTACAAATCTCTCATCAATAGTAACATAATCTTGATAATTTAGCTCGAGATGGCCAAATGCTATTTGGCAAATGTTTTTGACTGTGTGGTATTCACCAGTGGCTATGACATAGTCATCTGGTTTATCTTGTTGGAGCATTAGCCACATGGCTTCTACATAGTCAGGTGCATATCCCCAATCTTGTTGAGCCTCTAGGTCACCTAGAGGCAATTCTTTTTGTTGGCCAAGTTTAATTTTGACTGCAGCTTGAGTAATTTTCCTAGTAACAAACTGTTCGCCTCTTCTTTCTGACTCGTGGTTAAAAAGGATGCCGGAGCAGGCAAAAAGTTCAAAATGCTGACGCATCATTTGAGTAAGGAAATGCCCTAAAGCTTTACTTGCCGAGTAGGGATCAAGAGGATTAATTGGAGTGAGTTCACTTTGGGGGGAAGATTTGGGATCTCCAAAAATTTTTGAAGAGCTGGCTTGATAGAAACGGGTTTGGGGTGAAGAGTCTCTGATTATTTCAAGGATTCTAGTAACACCAAGGGAGTTGATGTCTAAAGCCAGGGTTGGCTTTTCCCAGGTTGGAGGAACAAATGACATGCCGGCTAGGTTATAAACTTCATCCGGTTGATATTGGTCGAAAATTGTTTGCAATGATTCTTTGTCAAGTAAATCGCCATCTTCAAAGATAAGTTTATCTTTGATGTGGTCGACGTTGTCGAAGCCAATGTTGTATTTGGAGCTCACAAGACCAATGACCTGGTAGTTTTTTTCGAGTAGTAGTTCGGCTAGATATGATCCGTCTTGGCCTGTGATACCGGTGATAAATGCTTTCTTCATGCAGTTGTTCAACAATTTTTATGCTGGGAGACTATTGGTTGCACTCAATTATCTTCCAATACCAATATACTCCAATCCGCTTTGTCTTACCTGTTTTGGATTATACTGATTTCTAGTGTCGATTAAGATGTTACCTTTCATTAATTGTTTAAGTCTGTCTAAATCTAGAGAGACTAACTCTGGCCACTCTATAAGTATGATGACTGCATCGGCTTGGTTGGCGGCTGAGTATGGACTATCGGCAAGTTGAAGCTCACCCAATGCTTTTTTGACTAACTCCCCTGCTTTGGGGTCATAGCCAGTAACCTGGGCGAGATTCTTTTTTAAGTAAGGAATGACTTTGAGACTGGGTGCTTCTCTGATGTCGTCGGTATTGGGTTTGAAAGATAAGCCTAAAACAGCTATTTTTTTGTGTTGCCAACCGTTGATTCTTTGGCCGAATCTATCCATGATTTTGGGGATTCGATTGGCATTTAGGTCGTCGATTTTGATAAACAGGCTTTGGTTTTCACCAACTGATTTGGAGTAGGCTGCTAATTCTCTGACGTCTTTGGGAAAACATGAACCTCCATAGCCAAGACCTGGGTACCAATAATGGGTACCAATTCTTTTGTCTGGCCCCATGGCTTGGATGACTTCTTCAACGTCTGCACCGCTAGTTTCACAAAGGTTTGAGATTTGGTTGATGAAAGTGATTCTTTGAGCTAAGTAGGCGTTGGCAGCGTACTTACTCATCTGTGCGCTTTGGGGTTTGACCACTATGAATTTACCCCCTAGTGGTTGGTGGAGCTGTTTGAGTTTTTTTATAACTTCTTTGTTGGTAGCGCCGATGACTATTCTGTCGGGGTTTAAGGTGTCATGGACGGCGGTGCCTTCTTTTAAAAATTCAGGGATTGAAACGACGTGGTAGTTTGTTTTGGTGTGTTTTTTAATTTCGTTTTCGACGGTGATGTTGGTTCCAGGCGGAACTGTGCTTTTGAGGGCGATGATTGCACCTGGTTTGATAACGGGCGCAAGTGATTTGGCAGCTGATAAAACAAATTTTAGATCTGCTTGACCGTCTGGAGCAGATGGTGTGCCAACAGCGATCATAATTAAATCTGATTCTGAAATGGCTTTGGAGTAATCTGTAGTGAAGTCTAAGTTACCCTTTTTAAGCGATTTTTGAAGCAGTTCTTTGAGCCCTGGCTCAAAAAAAGGGACTTTACCTTTTTTAAGTGAGGCAATTTTTTGGAGGTCAATGTCTAAACCCCAGACTTTGTTTCCAAAGTCAGAGAAAACGGCTGCGGTGACGACACCAACAAAGCCTGTACCTATGACTGTAAGATTCATGGGGCTAATGATAGCAGATGAATAAATTAGTATCTAGTATCTTGATTTAGTTATTATTGGGAATGTGTAGATAAGGTTTAAAATGTATAAGCCTGGTTATTTAGGGTAAAATATGGATATGGGAAAGTTATATATTGTGCCAACACCAGTGGGGAATCTGGAAGATATGACCTTCAGAGCTGTTGAGGTGCTGAAAAAGGTGAGTTTGATTGCTGCTGAAGATACACGGGTGAGCAGAAAATTATTGGATCACTTTGAAATAAATACACCCTTGATGGCCTATCATGAACATAATGAAGTAACTAAAGTGGATGAGGTACTGAGGGTTTTAAAAGAATCAGACGTGGCTTTGATTAGTGATGCGGGAACTCCAGGAGTAAGTGACCCGGGATTTAAATTAATTAGTGAAGCAATTGCTAGTGAGATTAAGATTGTACCACTACCTGGCGCAACCGCTTTTGTGCCGGCTTTGGTAGCCTCTGGTTTGGCTACAGATAAGTTTAGTTTTATGGGTTTTTTGCCAAAGAAAAGCGTGGCTAGAGTCAAGTTTTTGGAACCATTGAAAGAAAATATGGAGACAATGATTTTTTATGAAAGTCCTTATCGGTTAATTGAATCTCTGGAAGATATTGAACAAGTTTTGGGAGATAGACAGATATGTGTGGCGAGAGAAGTTTCTAAGAAATTTGAGGAGTTTATTAGAGGTAGTGTGAGTCAGGTGGCAGAATACTATAAAGATAGAGGTGTGGCTGGGGAGATTTGTTTGATAGTGGATGGGTTAAGTAAAGGTGACTTGGTCTGGGATGAAGCGAGAGTTGTTGAGGAGCTAGAAACATTGATGAAAGATAAAGGTTTGAGCACAGCAGCAAAAATGGTGGCAAAAAGATCGGGTTGGAAAAAAGCTCAAGTGTATGAATTAGGATTGAGGGAAGCTAATAAATAGAAGGAGATTTTTAATGGTTTAAATCATTAAAATGGAGTTATGAGAATTGATGTACTGACGATATTTCCAAAGATGTTTGAGAGTCCTTTTAGTGAGAGTATGGTGAAAAGGGCTGTGGAGACTAAAAAAGTGGAGATTGTGATTCATGACTTGCGAGATTGGACTGAAGATAAACATCGAAGTGTGGATAGTAGACCGTATGGAGGTGGAGCTGGAATGGTGATGAGAGTGGATGTGATTGATCGAGCTTTAAAATCAATAGCTACAAGTAACAAGCTACAAGTAACAAGAAAGGTTTTATTGTCGGCTAAAGGTAAAAAATATACCCAGAAAAT
>CBDUQH010000008.1:0-22167 GCA_965369335.1 uncultured bacterium | reverse complement strand
CTATGCTCAAAACAGCTGACCACCAAATCGACTCTAGCCGCCTCCCGCCCAAGCTAGATATCGATATAGAGTTAGCCTTATCTGATTTAAACTTAGACCACTATCACGTACTAGAACAATTTGAACCATTTGGACTCCAAAACTCCATCCCTTTATTCACCACCACTGCCCAGGTCAAATATATTAACACTGTCGGCCAAGATTCAGCCCACTTAAGGCTAAAACTCATAGGCGACCAAAACGAAATCGATGCCATCGGTTTTAGACTAGGGGAGTGGCAACAAAAAATCTTCCCAGGAGACCAAATCCAACTTGCCTTCACGCTCAATAAAAACGAATGGAAAGGCAAAATCTCACCCCAACTCATTGTTAAAGACATCAAACTCAAATAACTTACTTGTAAAACTCGACTACACCAGATACAATACTGATAACATATTTTAAAAGCACTCCATTTTTGGATAAGTCTGCTGACAACAGACGAGCTCTTTGGGGGACTTCTATACTTTATATTTAAACTATAGACAGAAACCAAAGCGGGTAAGCCCGTGATAGCAGGAACAAGTGTATAGAGGTTTTTGTAGAGAGTATAAAGGTATAAACAAATACCACATACTTTATACTCCATACCCTATACTAAATTCAGGTGGCACCTCCCGCAAGGGACCTTAACAGGTATAGGTGTCTTTTTTTGTACCCAAAACGAAATTCATTATTCTTTATTCAAGATTTTAATTATGAAGCGCACACTCATCTCTCAAACACCAGAACATATTCAAAAACAAGTCACCATCCAAGGCTGGATTAACACCATTAGAGACCACGGAAAAATCACTTTCTTAGACATTAGGGACAGAAGTGGTATCGTTCAAGTTGTCACCCAAAAAGACTCCAAACTCACACCAGAGGATGTAGTCGAAATCACCGGCACTGTTACCAAACGCCCCGAATCCATGGTCAACCACGACATAGAAACTGGTGCCATTGAAATCCAATCCGAGTCTCTAACCGTCTTAAACCCCAGCCAACCATTACCATTCCCCATCGACACTGATGGTCACAATATCAACGAAGAAGTTAGGCTAAAATATCGCTATCTAGATTTAAGAAGACCAAGATTACAACGAAACATCAAGCTTCGCTCACAATACGTTCAAGCCGCTCGGGAGTTTCTCTTCAACCAAGACTTCACTGAAATTGAGACCCCCATGCTCACCAAATCAACCCCTGAAGGCTCAAGAGACTTTGTTGTCCCTAGTCGGCTTCAGCCTGGAAAATTCTTTGCCCTGCCACAAAGCCCTCAGCAATACAAACAACTTCTCATGACCGCTGGCTTTGAAAAGTATTTCCAAATTGCCAGGTGTCTCAGAGACGAAGACCCAAGAGCCGATAGAGGGTTTGAACACACTCAAATAGACCTTGAATTGAGCTTCGTCAACCGTGAACAGGTCATGAAAGTTGTTGAAGACATGACCGTATATGCTCTAGAAAAAATAGGCGCCAAAATTGCCAAAAAACCATTCCCAATTATCACTTATAAACAAGCCATGGAAAAATACGGCGCCGACAAATTTGACCTTCGAACAGAGGAAGAGAAAAAACAAGGATTGCTCTCTTTTGCTTGGGTCATCGATTTTCCTTTTTTCGAAAAAACCACCGATGGCGACTGGACTTTCACCCATAACCCCTTCTCGCAACCTATCCCCGAACACGAAGAATGGCTTTTAAACAAACAAAACATCGATCAAATCTTAACCACTCAATACGACCTAGTTTGTAATGGCTTTGAAGTTTCTGGTGGTAGTATTCGCTCCCACAATCCCAAATTACTCAAGTCTGTTTTCGAAATCATGGGTTACTCTGAGTCACAAATTCAAGAGAAATTTGGACACATGCTCACAGCTCTTAGTTACGGTACACCTCCACACGGTGGTTGCGCTCAAGGTTTTGAACGCTTACTCATGGCCCATTTGGGTGAAGAATACATCAGAGAAGTACAAGCTTTCCCTCAAACTGGTCGAGGTAGGACCTCTGTCATGGATGCTCCCGATCTTCTCTCTCCCGAACAACTAGCAGAACTTGGGCTCAACCCTGGCTCTACTATCGACGCCTCACTCCCAGTCTTCGACCAAATTTGCCAAAAACTAGACAACTTAAACATAAAATACCAGGTTCAGGAACACGAGCCAGTTCTTACTTCTGCCGAAGCCGCCAAGGTTAGAGGTACTTCCGAAGATCAGGGAGCTAAAGCATTGCTCATGTTGGCCGACAAACAACCCATCATGGTGGTTCTTCCTGGTAGTAAAAAAGCAGACACCAAGTCTCTCAAACAAACATACAACTTCAAAGACTTAGAAATGGCACCTCGTGAATTTGTCGAAAAAACTACCAACGTTCAAATTGGTGGAGTCCCACCTTTTGGCAGCCTCTTCAATATGCCCACATACCTCGATGAATCTTTAGGACAAAATCAACAAATCTCATTTAACGCCGGCGATCGGGCTAAATCTATCACAATCTCTTACCAAGACTACCTTAGATCTGAACAGCCAACCTTAGGTGCGTTTTCTAAATAAAACCAATTCATGATATAAAAATAGTGCTACATATCTTTTCGTGGCCAGTTTGTTACTGATAAAAATCGCCAAAAACTAATCAAGTGACCAAAAAGTCTTCAAAAAAAATACCACCCTCCCATAAACCTAGACTCAAAATAGCTGCTCTAAGCTCACTTATTATTGGTTCAGCCCTAGTTAGCCAACCATTAATTTCCTCCAATCAACCGCCGCCCGCGCCACCTCCACACCAAACAATAGACGTCCCAACTCCGCCAGTCCCCATTCTTGCTGCCAACTCCATTCAACCTCAGCTCACAAGCAAAGCTGCAATTGTTATAGACCAAAAATCAAACACCATTTTGTATCAAAAAAACCCTGATTTAGACTTACTTCCCGCATCAACCACCAAAATCATGACTGCACTCATCGCCCTCGAAACATATGACATCAATCAGGTCATCACTGTAACTGAAGAAGAGAACAGCATTGGCCAAACCATCAATCTAGTCAAAGGTGAACAAATCACTGTCGAGAATTTAATCAAAGGCGCCCTTATCGGTTCAGGAAACGATGCGGCTTTAGCTTTGGCTCGGGCGTATCCTTATGGAGGATATTCAGGCTTTGTCCAAGCCATGAATCAAAAGGCTGCCCGTTTAAATCTAGAAAACACTCAATACCAAAATGTATCAGGGGTCGAATCTCCTGGACATATCACTACGGTAAAAGATCTAGCCAACTTAACCCAACAAGCCCTCAAAAACCCCATCTTCAAACAAATAGTCGCCACTCAAACCACCACCATCACCAGCTCAGACAAACTGATTTCCCACTACTTAACCAATACCAACCAACTTCTCGGCCAGTTAGATGGCGTAGAAGGTGTTAAAACGGGTTGGACAGACAATGCCATGGAATGCTTAGTCACCTCTGTCACCAGAGATGGTCACTCCATAATTACTGTTATCTTAGGCAGCAACGACAGATTTGGAGAGTCAACTCAACTAATCGAATGGACTTACTCCAACTATACTTGGGAATATCTTTAGGAAAGTATCCCTTCACAACAGGTTCGTCATTCTAAACTTGCCTGCCCGCCTATAGAGGGTTTCAGAATCTAAATCTATAGTGGGATACTGCTTAATAACAGTTTGCTCACATATCTTTAATCTCACTCAACAACAGGGCTAGAAGGATTAGAGTTAATCCATTCTGGTGACACTGCCTGTACATACACTACAGTATCTTCATCACCTTTAAAAACATAAATTGGCTGTACAAAATCACCCTCAACCAAAGAATCATAGTATCCAAACTCCACCTCTCTAAGCACAATCTTATTACTAGTCTCAGGTTCAACAGCAACAAATCCTTGACCTGATTGAACTTTTTGCCAGGCATCTGACACACTAATTACTGGATAAGTTTCTTTCACATCCCAATTCACTTCAACATATTTATACTCAGCTGAAACAATCCTTTCTCCTTGATCTCGAGAGCCCGAAATCAGTACTCTCGCCAACCCTTTGTTGGGATCAGAAGGCAAGATCTCTGCATCGCTAAAGGGCACTCTAAACAAGTCTACTTGAACAAAGTCAGCTTCAGACAAACTCAAAGCCTCTGTAAATCTACTACCTTTGTAAGTTAACAATGTCACTTTTGATGAGCCGTCTTTTAAATCTGGAGCCAAAAAGCCTCCTCTTTGTAAAAACCTATTTGCTTCAGATATAGCTTGTGTTTCATTTGGAATTAAACTGTTATTCAAAAAATCAGGATCTGTTTCCCAAGAGACATCCATCTCAAACTCTCCGGTAATTGCATTTAACTCCAAAACTGCAGTCAAAGGGTCACTCCTACTCCACCTATAATCATTACCCGAAATCTTTACTGGTTCAAACACGAAACCCAAAGATGCTGCCTGTTTTTTAGCACGATCTAAAGCCAGCAAATTAGACCTTGTCCCCAAATATTGAAACACAGCTCTATCTTCAGAATATGAAGCCAACTTGCTTTGCGGGATTTCCAAAGTATATTCAAACTCACCGCTGTTGTATTCAGGAAAATCCAATAGCGGCAAAACTCCAAAGCCCACAGTTGGAGGTGGCGGTGGTGGCGGATTTAAGGCTTTATACAAATCAATCGACACCTTTAGCCCAACTTGTCCAATCACCACCACAAATATCAGGATCACAAACCCAATCACGCCTTTTCTAGTAACCTGAGCAACATTAGTTAAACTACTCATAGATAGTTTGAGTATATCCTTTTCCCCTGGTAGAATTCAAGGTACACCGTTAATCTTCTTAACAAATAGCTGTACCTTAGTCCCGCACTTGAACCTGAATGTGCAATCGACTGCCTGCCCGCCCTTTGGCGGGAATAAGTGAATTTAAACACTTCAAGTGAGTAGTGCTGGGACAACACAATCAAATTTCTCAACAATCTATGACCAAATCACCAAAACAAACCCGCACCCGAATTGCCCCATCACCTACCGGAATGCCTCACGTCGGCACCTTATTCCAAGCTCTTATTGACTACATCATTGCCAAACAAGACAACGGCCAGTTCATCGTCCGCATTGAAGACACAGATCAGGGTCGCTACGTCGAAGGTGCTGAAGAAGCCATCTATCAAGCCTTTGAGTGGGCAGGAATTCATCCAGACGAAAGCCCCAAACTTGGAGGTGATTATGGTCCTTATCGTCAATCTCAGCGCCTAGAAACCTACCAAAAATACGCCCAACAACTTATCGATCAAGGTGACGCATATTATTGTTTCTGTAGCCCTGACCGTCTCGATCAAGTGAGAAAAGACTTCCAAAAACAAGGCAAGCCTCCTATGTACGACAAACACTGTCGAGATCTAGATCCACAACAATCAGCCCAAAAAGCCAAATCCGAAAAACACGTCATCCGCATGAAGATTCCCCAAGATCAAACCATCACTTTCACCGACGCTATCCGAGGCCAAATTAGCTTTGAGAGTAACCTTGTAGATGACCAAGTTATCCTCAAATCCGATGGCTTTCCAACTTATCACCTTGCCGTTGTCGTAGACGATCATCATATGGAGATAACCCACATTGTCCGTGGAGAAGAGTGGATCAGCTCCACTCCCAAACATATCCTCCTTTACCAATACTTAGGCTGGGAAATGCCCTCTTTAATTCATACTCCACTCCTTAGAAACCCCGACAAATCTAAATTAGGCAAACGCCACGGCCACGCCTCAGTTTCTTGGTACCAAGACAACGGTTATCTCCCCCAAGCACTAATCAATTTCCTCGCCACCAGAGTTTGGAACCATCCCAGCGGTGATGAAATCTTTTCACTCGACGAACTAATCAAGCACTTCAAAGTCGATCAAATGCACATCCAAGGTCCAATCATCGATATCAGCAAACTTGATTGGTACAACGGCATCTACATCCGAAACTTATCTGACCAACAACTCAGTCACTACCTCAAACCATACTTAGAATTTGAAATTCCCGACACCAAACTTGTCCAAATCATCCCCCTTGTTAAAGAAAGACTGGTCAAACTCTCAGACATAAACCAGCTTGTTGATTTTTTTGCCACCGACCTTCCACTCGAATCCAAACTCCTCCTCAAAAAATCCACTCCAGAAGAAGTCGACCTCCAACTTCAACAAACCATCGATCAAATTCATTCCATCACCGATTGGAACCTTCAAAACATTGAGTCCACTATTCGACAATTACAAGAAAAACACGACTGGCACAAAGGCCAATACTTTATGATGATCAGAATAGCCGTTACTTCCAAAAAAGCCACTCCGCCACTATTTGAAACAATTCAAGTTTTAGGAAAAGATAAAGTTATCAATCGACTGTCCAATGCTCAAAAACTCATTCAAACTCCCTAGTTTATCGGGTCACAAAAACAAGCTATCTCAAAAACTAAGGCAACACTACAAAGCCATCCTCACTGCCATTTCAGTTTTAACCTTACTTCTATTTACCTTCCCCACCCCTACAAAGATAACTACAATCAAACAAAGACTAGATTCTCTAAACCTCCACTCAGACCGACTCGCCAGAATCAGGTTAGCCCGATTATCTTCCAAACTCACAGCCAACACCATTGGGCATATGTCTCCAACTAATGAGAAAAAACTAGCCGACTACATTAACCAACTCTATCAAATCAAAATAACCTCAACTTTAGAAGATAACCAACTCAACCATTCAGTAGGATATATGGGCAAAGAACAACACCTACAAAGATACCCCGGAGACACCATTGCCCAACACGACGAAGTCCAACAAGCTGGTATTGCACCTGGTAGGGGAGCTTGGGGATACTTTACTTATTCCAAACAAACACTCACCCAACAAGACGTTCTAAATGAAAAATACTACTTTGCAGTCCAAACTCTTTATCTTCCAAACTGGAATCAAAGACACAAACAACTCGTTCCTTGGTATAAATATCGAAAAATGTTAGCAATAAATCCTCAAAACGGCCGAGCTGTAGTAGGAGTAGTCGCTGATGCAGGCCCAGCCAAATTTACTGGCAAACACTTTGGTGGTTCACCAGAAGCCATGTTTCACTTAAAGGCCAACGACAGAACCAAAATGATCCTTTTATTTATAGACGATCCCAACAACCAAGTTCCACTTGGTCCATTGGGAGACAATCAAACAGCCATATAAATATATCCCTCACTATGTCCAAAAGATCAAGAAAAAGACTTTACTCCAAAAACACCCTCATCCCAAAAAACTGGTCTTGGTCAGAATTCACTCTCTTCACCATCTTAACTCTAATCAGCACCGTACTCTTCGGTACATTTATCCTCTCCAAACTTTAAACAACTCACCGCCTATTCAAGATTTAACTCTCATATAGTACAATTCTCTCACCATGAACGACCAAAAGCAGCTAACTCTAAACGTCAAACCAGAATCGTTAGAGGAAATCAACCAAATGGCCACCAAGCTTGGCACTAACCAAGCTGGAGTTATTTCACAGGCACTAGCTCTCTTTAAAGTCATTCAAGGTAAAAAAGTACTTATCCAAGACCCCAAAACCAAAGTCAATCTAGAAATTAACAAATACGCTGATAAACCTGCCTAGAAATTGAGACCTCATGAGCGACCACGATCATGAAATCGATGCTATTCCACAGACCACACCAATATACATAAACCCTCAGGATACCATCACCACATCACCTGAATTAGAAACTTCCGCTCCAATAATAGACAACCCACAAACAATCGATCTCAACTTAGCCAACCAAAACTTAGATTTATCTCCCACAATCAGCCGTTCACAAGAAAAAACTAGAGCCAGAATCGCTTGGACTTTTACCCAAATTTTTCTACTCCTCATTATCTTCGCCACTCTACTTCCACTCATCATCAACCTCATCCAGCCTCAAACTTTCTCTGATCCTATTGAAACCAGCACCAAACTTTTAACCATCTTAACCAGCACTCTCGGTGGTCCTTTTGGATTCATAGTTGGGTTTTACTTTAAAGAATCGCAAGACAACGACTATTAACACTAATTACTAATCACTAATCACTTGAACATGGGTAACTTTGTTCTTACAGTTCCACAACTAGGTTCTAACTTTGTTGATTATAGAAATCCCATCTTAGGTGATTCATACAACTGGCATTGGGTTCGCCCCATGTCTCAAGTTCGCTACCTAGCCATCCACCACACCGCCGGCCCAGACACCCAAACACCCGACGATATAGCCGCATATCACGTTAACTCACGGGGTTGGGGAGGCATTGGATACCACTTTGTAATCGACAAATCTGGCAAAGTTTTTTACGTCGGCGATTTAACCACAGCTAGAGCCAATGTCTACAACTACAACCACCTTGTCATTGGCATCTGTCTCATCGGATCCTTTATCGATGGCCGTCAACCAACCAATGCCCAAATCAACTCCACTCATCACCTGTGTTCTCGACTCCTCTTTCAAACCCCAGAGTTACCTGGTACAGATGGTTGGGAAGACGTTATCGGGCACAAAGGCTTGGGTTCCACCAGATGTCCTGGAGACGATTGGGATAATTGGCGAGCCAAAATCATCAATGGCATCTCAGCCCCAACTCCACCCAACCAAGCCAATCGCCGTCAGCAAATTGTCGACCTATACAAAGTTGTTCTTGGCAGAGATCCCGACCAAGGAGGTCTTGATCACTATCTAAACGGCAACTTAACCATCGATCAAATTCGAAAGGCCATGACAGAATCCCAAGAACACAGTGATATCATCAACAAAGCTAAATCAGCCAAAAACTACCTGACCATGGCCCACGAAGCTCTAAACGAAATCAACCAAGCCCGTATGAAGGTCGAACAAATAATTCAAAGCTAGTTTTTTCCAACACAGTTAATACACATTTTAATCCCCCCATACATTCTCATATACTTATACAATAAACACATCGGAGGAAACATGACCCCAGTATCTATTAACCCTTTAGCTTTTATTCTAGCCTCGGCCGTCCCAATGGTAGTTGGCTTCATTTGGTATTCACCTCAAGTCTTTGGCAAGGCCTGGATGAAAGCCGCAGGTCTAGACAAACTTTCAAAAAAACAAATAAACGAAGGTATGGGTACCACTATGGGTATCAACATCCTTTTTGCTTTAGTCACATCCTATGTGTTAACTCACTTACTCAACTTTCTTCAAGTCACCACCATCCCTATGGCCATACAAGCTTCATTTTGGATTTGGTTGGGTTTTATAGCTTCAACTCAAGTTTCAGACGCTCTTTTTAACAAAAGGCCTACCAACTTCATTCTCATCAACATCAGCTACAGACTTGTTACCATTATTACCATGTCAGTAGTTCTGACTCTGTTTTAAACACCAAATCTGTCTAAAAGGACAATTTTTCTCTTGAGATAAACAATCTTGTTGTCATTCTCAAATTTTTTCATCTGTCGACTAACAGTCTCTCTTGCTGCACCAATCCAAGTAGCCAAGTCACTGTGAGTTAATTTCAAATCAATCAACACTCCTTCTTCCTTCTCCACCCCATACTTGCTTGCCAAATATTTAAGCATCGCCATTAATTGATTTTCCTGTTGGCTTCCAGCCAATTGTTCAATTCTCTTGCTCAAACCATTCACTGCACCAGCAAACCTCTTCGTAAATTCCATTGCCAAATCAGGCTCATTTTTTACAAACTCAACCACGGCCTTCGATTTCAATCTGTATCCCACAACAGGTTCTATCGCTTCAAAATAAAAACGATTTTCTTCACCACTTAAATAAAGCATCAGAGGAATAACTGCCTCTTTGCCATGAATATGTATCAACACTTCATCACCATTAAGTGACACCACATACTGCTTAATCTTTCCTTTTTCCACAAAAATCATTTCTTCCAAACTAGTATTTGGACTGTACAAAATTTCACCCTTTTCGGCCTTAATTTCTAGACCGTTTCCAAAAAATTTTTTTAGTTTTCTTATCTCTGGTTTTAACATCAAAATTTGTGACTTAAATCACTGTTATATCTAGTATTTTCTTATAAAGTAAATCAATACGATTATAATCCATTTTTATCAATTTATCCCCCAAAATTATGATTGGCGAATGTAACGCAGCAGGTTGTTTTTTAGAAAGAAACGGTGGTCTTGTCTCTTTTCCACTTGTGACAATTGCTGGAATAATCGACGGTATCAATCCTTGCGCCATAGGCATGTTACTCATGCTCCTTGGCTACTTACTCGTTTTTGCCAAAAAACCAGAACAAGTTTTAAAAACAGGCATCATCTACATCTTTACGGTTTTTCTCACCTACTTAAGTATCGGTCTAGTTTTCTACCAAACAGTCACTTGGCTCCAAGCGTCTCCTTGGCTCACTTTGTTCAATCGGACTTTAGGTACAATACTCTTACTCGCAGCAGCCATCCAAATCAAAGACTACTTCAAACCTCAGTGGGGACCACACCTACAAATCCCTTCTGCCTCAAAAGACACACTTCATAAACTTATTCAAAAATCCACCCTCCCCACCACCATCATTCTCGCCATTATAGTTACAATTTTAGAAACTCCTTGCAGTTTGCCGCTATACGTCGGCACCGCCACTATACTTTCTCAATCAGGTTTAGGGCCACTTATTGTCGCTCTCTACTTCATCTACTACAACTTCCTTTTTGTCCTTCCTTTAATAATCATCTTATCTCTAGTTTGGAAAAGCAAACAAGTCATTGAACTATCTGAATGGAAACATAAAGCAGAAAAGTACATGAAACTTGCTTTAGGACTTGTAACCCTCATCCTAGGAGTACTATTATTAACATAAGCGTAAAAACCAATTAAATATTAACTAGCAAAGCTGCCCATGCAAGACGAATTCCAACTCCTCAAAAAATACGTTAGAGCTACTAACTACCTATCCACCACTCAAATTTTCCTCCAAGACAATTTTCTCCTTGAACGTGAAATAAGGCCAGAAGACATAAAACCTCGGTTACTAGGTCACTGGGGAACTTGCCCTGGCATCAACTTTGTTTATGCCCATTTAAACCGAATCATCAAAAAACACCAACACGAAATTCTTTTCATTATTGGCCCAGGGCACGGGTTTCCAGCCCTCCAAGCCAACCTCTTTTTAGAAGGCTCTCTCAGCAAGTACCACCCAGATATCCAAAAAGACGCCGCCGGCATTGCCAAAATTTCCAAAGACTTTTCGTGGCCTTACGGATTTCCAAGCCACTCCAATCCATCAGCCCCTGGGGTCATTTTAGAAGGTGGCGAACTAGGTTACTCACTATCCACAGCATACGGCTCTATTTTAGATAATCCGGGCCTAATCACTTGTGCCTTAATTGGTGATGGTGAAGCCGAAACTGGCCCCACTGCTGGAGCATGGCATTTAAACAAACTAGTCAACCCTGCTACAAATGGAGCTGTCTTGCCCATCCTCCACGTCAATGGCTATAAAATCTCCGGCCCTACCATCTTTGGCCGTCTTAGCAACGCCGAACTAAGGTCACTCTTTTACGGCTACGGCTACGAACCATACATTGTCGAAGGTGTAAACATCTACGAAAAAATGGCCGCTACCATGGAACTTGCTTTCCAAAGCATCATGACTCTTCAAGAAGCTTCCAGAGAAGGCAAAATCATTCGCCACCCTCGCTTCCCCATGATCGTCCTAAAGACTCCCAAAGGCTGGACTGGCGTCAAAGAAATGCACGGTCTCAAAATTGAAGGTAACTACGCCTCTCACCAAGTACCTCTTGGAAATGCCCGAAAAGACACAGAAGAGCTAAAAGCTATTGAAGATTGGCTTAGATCATATAACTTCCACGAATTGTTTAACAAAGACACTGGCTTTATCTCTGAACTAGACCAACTAATTCCAGAAGGCCGACTCAAAATGGGGGACAACAAACACACCATGGGTGGTCCCGATGTCTACAAGCCATTGAACCTTCCAGACCCCAAAGAGTTTCAAGAAGATGCCCATGTTCCCGGTATCAAGGGTTCAATTAGCATGAAACTAGCCGGACACTACCTAAACAGAGTTTTCCAATGGAACGCCGACAACAAAAATTTCAGACTCATGTCTCCAGACGAAACCTACTCCAACAAACTAGATCCAGTCTTTGAAACCACTGCCAGAGCTTTTGTTTGGCCTCGTGAGGAATGGGATCAAGACCTAGATCCCGATGGTCGTGTCATGGAAATGCTTTCAGAACACAATCTTCAAGGGCTCATGCAAGGTTACGTCAGCACTGGACGCCATGCCATTTTTGCTTCATATGAAGCTTTTGTACAAATCGTCTCCAGCATGGCCGATCAATACGCCAAGTTCCTCCACATGGCTCGCCTTACGGATTGGCGCGGTGACATCCCATCGTTAAACTACATCCTCACTTCTTCAGGCTGGGAACAAGAACACAACGGCTTCTCTCACCAAAACCCAGGTTTTATCGACGACATGCTCCAACGCCAAGGCTGTTTCGTCAACGTCTATTTCCCACCAGATGCCAATAGTATCGTTGCAGTCCTCCACCATGCCCTCTCATCCAAAAATGAGATCAACATCATTGCATCAGGCAAAAAGCTTCAATCCAACTGGCTCACTGTCGATCAGGCTCAAGAACAGTTAAAAAGAGGCTTGGGCATTTGGGATTTTGCTAGCGACGACGACCCAGACTTAGTCTTTGCAGCCATTGGTGATTACCTTACCAACGAAGTCATGGCTGCCATCGATATCATCAAAACAGAAGCCCCCGAAATCAAAATCCGCATGGTCAACATCATCACTCTCTCAGCTCTTGGACTAGGTGACGCCGACTGCCGCATCCCTCTCCACGATTTCGACGACTTCTTTACTGCTGATAAGCCAGTCATCTTCAACTTCCACGGCTATCCACAAAGTCTCAAGCAAGTCCTCTTCGACTACGAAAACGACACCAGCCGTTTTTCGGTCCACGGCTACATGGAAAGTGGCTCAACCACCACCCCTTTTGACATGCTTGTTCGAAACCAAACCAGCCGTTGGCACTTAGTCATCGAAGCGGTCAACACCCTCATGTCTAGAGGAGTTTTGGATCACGGCAGAGGAGAGTCTATTGCCGAAAAATACAACCAAAAACTTACAGACCACAGAAAATACATCCAAGAAGTAGGCGAAGATCCAGAAGAAATCAAGACATGGCAATGGACAAGAAACTCTTAGTCATCAATCCAGGTAGCAAATCAAAAAAATATGCTTTCTACCTCGGACGCAAACAAAAACTAACTGCCCACTTTGAAACAGAAGATGGTAAAAAAGTAGTCACCTTCAAAGCTTGTGGCCTAGAGACCAAACACAATGTGTCTCCCAATGCATTTAACCAAGCCACCGAATATCTAATCGACCACTTGTGCCACATTGGGCATCTAAAATCACACAACGACTTAGATGCCATTGGCCTGAGAATCGTAGCTCCAGGTACTTACTTTCAAAAAAACAGACTCATCAATCACGTATTTCTCCGCCACTTAGTCCATGTCAAAACCCACGCGCCTCTCCATATAAACCCCATCCTAGAAGAGATTCACCACCTCCATTCAACCATGCCTTCTCGTACCAAACTTGTCGGTATTTCAGACAGCACCTTCCACTCCACTTTACCCGATCACGCTCGCTTCTATGCCATCAAAGCCTCTGATTCCAAAAAATACGATATCCACCGTTTTGGTTACCACGGCATCTCAATCCAATCGATCCTGCGCCAAGTAGATAGACCACTACCCAAACGAATCATTGTCTGCCACTTAGGCGGTGGCGCTAGCCTTACCGCCGTCAAATACGGCCAAAGTATCGACACCTCCATGGGCATGACCCCATTAGAAGGTTTAACTATGAGCACAAGAGTAGGCGACATTGACCCAGGAGCACTAGTACATCTCTTCAAGAAAAAAGGCAAAAACATCAAAAATCTCGAAAAATATTTAAACAAACAAACCGGCCTGCTTGGTATATCTAGAAAAACCAGTGACATCCGCCAACTCCTCCAACTAGAAAGAGAATCAAACAAAGACGCCAAACTAGCCCTAAAAATTTTCATCTACAAAATCCAAAAATACATTGGAGCCTACACCGCTGCTTTAAATGGACTCGACCTCCTCATCTTTTCAGCCACCATAGGTGAGCGCTCCGACATTATTCGCTCCCGTGTCTGCACCAACTTGGACTATCTGGGTCTTGATTTAGATACAAACAAAAACAAACACACCAACTCCTCTTGGGGCTACATCCACTCTTCCAAGTCCAAAGTTAAAGTCGCTGTCATCCCCACCCAAGAACTAGCCGAAATCGCCTACCAAACCCTTTCTCTTCTCAAGTAAACTTCTTCACATAAGTCACCCTATCGACTCTCCCTTGTCATTCCCAAGAAAGCTCAGCCCTTAGCTGAAGCCTGCATTGGGAATCTATATCAACAACTTTTCTTATAGATCCCGGATCAAGTCCGGGATGACAGCAAGCAACCAATCACAAGGTTCCAACTTCTGTATAATCTCCCCAACGGATATGAGTGGCTCTTTAAACACAGGAGTTTTAAAATGGATCATAATAATCCTCCCAAACAGGACTGGTTTCCAATAGTCTGGATCACAATTTTAATCACCGTACCTCTAACTATTGCGACAATGTCCTTAATCAAGTGTCATTTGAATCTAGATGAAATAATGGCAACATTTTTAGTTTTCCTCCTTAGTTGGATAATGGGTGGAATATTGTTTATTCGTCTATTTAGACACGACCTTGAACCATCCAACTCAGTTTAACGTCAAAGTTCACTTCAGCTCAGGGGGCAATCCGTTACAACAGCCAACAGCCACTCCGCCCCCCACATTTTTTTGTGTCTCTCCTTCTGTCATTCCCGAGGAGGCTCAGCCACTTGGCTGAAGCCTACATTGGGAATCTATGTCAAAACAAATACATCGATATTCTCAGAAGAACCATCTCAAAATAAAGTAAAATTAGCTCATGCAACAATATTATGTATACATTCTTGCCAGTCAGAAAAATGGAACTCTCTACACAGGTGTTACAAACAACTTAACTAAAAGAATCTTTCAGCACAAGAACAGTAACGTTTCGTCTTTCACTGAAAAGTATTCAGTTAAATTTTTAGTCTACTTTGAAATCCACAAAAATATTGTTACTGCAATTCAAAGGGAAAAAAGAATAAAAAAGTGGAACAGACAATGGAAAATTGAACTTATTCAGAAAAATAACCCCAATTGGCAAGACTTATATCCAAACTTACTTAAATAGATCCCGGATAAGACTACTCGCAAAGCTCCTGTCTTTACCGGGATGACACAAGTACAGTTTTTGGTTATAACCAACACACTTTTTCTTGTCATTTCTGCACATTCTTTATTCTTCTTCGTTTGTCATTCCCGAGGAGGCTCAGCCCTTGGCTGAAGCCTGCATCGGGAATCTATATAAATAATAAATTTCCCCACAAAAAAACCGCCCGGCCGAAACCAAAGCAGTTTTTCTGATTTATTAAGTTAAAAAACTTATTGTCGTGGAGGTCTGTCGCTTCTCTCTCTTGGAGGGCGAGCTTCGTTAACGACCATAGCGCGACCGTTAAAGTCTTGACCATTAAATCCATCGATAGCTTTTTGAGCTTCTTCTTCTGTAGACATTTCTACGAAACCAAAACCCTTGCTTCGACCGGAAAAACGATCGGAAATGATAACTGCATCAACAACAGTACCAACTTGAGCGAACATTTGTTCTAGCTCTTCCTTAGTAGTTGAGAAAGGCAAATTACCAACATATAACTTTTTTGCCATTATTTTCTTCACCTCTTTTCTAACAAAAGCTTTGGTACGTCCTTGGTTACTATCAGAGTGAAGAAAGGCAATTTAAGAAAAACTTCAATCTCAAGACACAAACTGTAACGGTTCAAAGCAAACTAATTTACCGTAGCTGTATTCTACCATCTCACCCCATAAAAAGCTCTACAAGAATCAAAAATCACCAAATAAGCTATAATTCTCCAAAACGGAAAGGGTAGTACATTAACAAAGAGGTATCTCAACATGAAATCAGTTACTGCCTTGATAGGATCATTTATTGTACTGGCTTTAATTAGTCTGTCAGTGCTGGTACTCTATTCTGCGTACCGCATACTTCAAATTCCCACCACAGGCTCTAGCTTGTACATGGTCCACACAAATCAACTGCTCAGCCAATTGCGATTGTTGACTATTCTGTCCACAATCTTCCTCTTCTCCATATCTATTTCTTTTGGTTTAGTTTTTTCCTTCTTCATCGAATCAGTCAAAAAAGATTCCAACATGGAGCTGTTTTTGAGCATAGACCTTGGAGCACAACAATGATTACTACTAAAGACATTACCGTAGTAATAGCCTTGTTTTTCCTCATTTCCACCTTTCTAATTACCCATATCGCCTTGGGGTTGATTTTTGGAAAGGCACTCATTGCCGCCGGAGCTGTCTATTCGACCTTGGACACAGGGTTAGTGATATGCTTTGGAGAATAACAAAAAGGGGGCACCGTTTTTAAACACCGTATCTGCTACTCTCGCCCCCTGCAATTTCTACAACAACTATCCCTTTATCGATCCAAGTCCGTCATTCTAAACTTGATTCAGAATCAATCACTCGATTAAAATAAACTCGCTATGAAAAAGTTAATCATCTTCGCCCTCCCCATCGGCATCGTCCTAGCCATCGCTGCCAGTGCCTACGTCTACCTCAACCTTCGTCAAGACGCCAACACCCAAGTCATTGACCAATCATCACTCGACGACACCAAAATTCTAGAATCTCTTGAATCAACTACTCCTTCTCAAACTTCACCTGATAATCTAATCGATTTCAAAACTCAAGCCGATAATCCTATCCAAGACCACCCCACTGCTTTAAAGTCAGGTAACTTTACCCGCTTTGATCCAGCCCACTTCGCCAATGGCCAAGCTGTCATCTATCAAACCGAAGAAGGGCCTGTCCTTAAACTTGAAAACTTCTCCACCAACAACGGCCCTGACCTCTTTGTCTATCTCTCCACAAATCCCGATATCACCGGCATCAAAACAGATCGGGGTGACAGTGTATCTCTGGGTAAGCTCAAACAAATAGAGGGCGATCAAGTTTATCTACTCCCCGAGGATTATGACCAATACGGCTCCGTCATCATCTGGTGCCGCGCCTTCGACATCAACTTCTCCGCCGCCAGTTTAGAATCGATATAACACTTGTTGTCATTCTGATCAGCCAATGGCTGAGAAGAATCTAGAACTTCCAAGTTCGCAAAAAAATCAACTCTTCACTTTTCAAATTCCAAACAGCCGTTCCCAACCTCTATTCTCTAAACAACGAATTTCCAACTATTACCTATCCCCGCGCCTACCTTTGGGCATCATTGGTTTAAAACTGTTTGGTCTAAATTGGTTAAAGTTTTGTTTTTGATTATTTTGCCCACCAAACTTAAATCCTGGCTTTATAGGTATCTTAATATCTGGTTTTTTGGTCTTATCATCTGACATGATTTTCCACATCTTTCTTATTTCGTCATTCTGAACTAGATTCAGAATCGATAACTTCTTGTTATTTCCATACTATTTTACACCCTCAAGGCAAAAACCGCTTCTTTATCTTTTTGTTAAGCCAAAAACTAGCAACTTGCATTGTACAGTATCCATTACAACAATCTGTTATCATCAAGACATGCCCAAACAAATCAAAATCCTCTCCATCGACGGCGGCGGCATTCGTGGTATTATTCCCACTATCTTTCTTGACCAAATCGAACAACAGACTGGACGACCTATTTCATCTCTTTTTGATTTAATCACCGGCACTTCAGCCGGAGGCATTATCACCTTAGGTCTCACTATTCCAGATTTAAACAACCAACCCAAATACACCGCCCAAAAACTCCTTGATATCTTCGACAAAGAAAATCGCCAGGTATTCCAAACCAATCCTTTTAGAAAGATACTCACCCTTGGTAGTCTAATCAACGAAAAGTATTCCAACCAAGGTCTGCAACAACTACTCGACCAATACCTGGGCCATGCTAAACTCACCGACTGCCTAACCCAAGTTCTCTTAACTAGTTACGATATAGAAGACAGATCACCTTTTTTCTTCAAATCCACCCATGCCCATAAAGATACCAAAAACAACTTCCTCCTCAAACACGCAGCCTTAGCCACAACTGCTGCCCCCACTTTTTTCGAACCAGCCAAAATACCTTATCAAAATTCTCGCGGATATCTATCTTTAATCGACGGCGGAGTTTTTGCAGCCAACCCATCTCTCACAGCTTTAGTAGAAGCCACCAAAATTTTTCCAGATGCAGACGAATACATCTTAGTCTCTCTTGGAACAGGCAAACGCACTCAACCTATTCTTCACAAAAAAGCTAAGAGATGGGGACTCATCGGTTGGGCTCCAAACATACTTTCAGTAGTCTTCGACGGCATCGACGATGTCACCGACTACTACATCAAAAAACTCCAGCCCGAAACTGAAACACTACAAAACTACTATCGCCTACAAGTTAACCTCACCAAATGCAGTGACAGACTAGACAACATCTCAGCCAAAAACATCAAATCTCTCAAAAACACTGCCCATACCTTCATCAAAAACAATCAAGCCCTATTTAAAACCCTTTCCAAACAATTAGTTGGGAACTCAAGAAAATGAACCATGCTTCAAAAACTTGGCCAACTGGTCACAAAAAAGATTGGCTAAAACTTAAGGACATAAATCCAAAAATAAAAAAAATTATAGATAGCCTAGATGACAACACTAATACAGATCAGATCAGACATACCTACTTTAGTGCAATTGATCTTTTTCAAAAAAATCAAATAGATATTTTGGCACTTTCAGATTTGTGTGAATACCTAATGGGATACAAAAAAATTCATGATTTGTTATCCAAACCAAAAACAACCTTTATCATTAACTTTGCAGATGTACGGTGGAACTACGAAAAAAATGGATCAACTGATGTCTTTGTTCAATCAATGATTAAGACTGCCTTAGATATGGACACTAGTCAAACCCAAAGTTAGCTACTCACCAATCAGTAAAGGTGAGGGCCTTGGTGTCACTTTTATCTCTTCAGAAGTTGTTTTCGGTGTTGGCTTTGGCCCTTCAAAAATGTCGTCTTCTTCAATCTCTTCATCCTCTTTTGTTTCTGGAGTAGGGGAGGTCGCCACTTCATCATTATCTTTCTCTTCTTCAATCTCTTCATCTTCTGGCAACTCTTCTTCACTCTCTTCTATTTCCAAAACATCACTTTCCAAATCTTGTTTCGCTTCTTCATCATCATCTGCTTCACTCACCAACCCACTCACTTCGCCTTTATTCACTTCCACAGGAACACTCACAGCCTCATCCTTTCTTCCACCCATAATCATCAACAATCCAAAACACAAAAACGATACCAAAAACCAGCCAACTAATTGTTTTCTTCTCAGCTCTCTTTTTATATACTTAGACCAGAAATTTTTTCCATACCAAGAAGCCACCAACACCAGGCTAGTTAACAACATGAGCAGTCCAGAAATTAAAAGCAAAATATTTCTCAAACTCACTCGATTATACACCCACACATAATCTATCAAATCAAGTTTTAAAACCACTTTACTTAGAATCAGCAATCTGCCACAATAACTTAAATAGAATAGGCAACCGTCATCCTGAACCTGAGCTTATCGAAGATGAAGGATCCATCCTTAGCGCCGTAATTATTTAATTATCAATCCAAACCATGTCCGACCAAAATCGCCAAATGTTTCCCGCCACTTGTTCCACTTGTGGCCAAGATTGCCAAGTTCCTTTCAAACCATCCACCGACAAACCCATCCTTTGCCGTGACTGTTACCGTCAACGCAGTGGTGGTGGGTCATCTGGCTCCAACTCCAACGTCCAAAGAGAGCTCCAGCAAATCAACGCCAAACTCGATACTATCCTAAAAATTCTCAACAAATAATATCCATGTCATCCCGGTAAAGGCACGTTAGTAGCCTTATCCGGGATCTATACAAACAAGTTACTACTCAAACTACAATCGTCATCTTGAGGCTTGCCGAAGGATCTAGAGCCTTTAGGCTAGTTGTTCTTCACTCAACAAACACCAAATACTCTCCATACCCTTGTTGACTCATTTCCTCAACAGGCACAAACCGCAACGCCGCCGAATTCATACAATACCTAAGTCCTCCCAATTCCTCTGGCCCATCATCAAACACATGACCCAAGTGAGAGTTTGACAATTTACTCCTAATCTCCGTCCTTACATACCCCAACAACGAATCTTCTTCTTCCACCACAAACTCATCCGTCATTGGTCTAGTAAAACTCGGCCATCCTGTCCCAGAATCAAACTTATCTTTCGAAGAAAACAACGGCTCACCACTAACCACATCCACATAAATACCCTCCCCATGAAAATCAAAGTACTCATTGCGAAAAGGAGTTTCAGTCCCATTTTTTTGAGTCACCCAATAGGCAACTTGTGGTAACTTGTCTTCTAACTCTTTATCACTTGGTTTTTCATAATGTCCCGTTTCAGAATTCTCCCGCCAAGTACCAAACAAAGGCTGTTTCGTTTCAACTTCTACAACCACACTCTCACTTTTGCCTTGTTTTTGTTGATAAATGTAGTTATTCAATACAAAAAATCCCATCGCCAATAAAACCAAACCCACCAACCCGTACATGACTAAATTATTACCTTTAGGATGTTTCACCATATCTTCAAGTTTACCATCATTCTTTGGATACATTATATTTGCCTCTAAAATGGTCTAGGTATAGAATATACTCTATCTTGTATAACCCTTAATAGCCCTTTAAACAAAGGATAATGGATAATGACCTTCAAAAAGTTCTTCTTCGTCGTCGTAGTTTTGCTTGCCTTAATTTTCGTTTTCTCGTTTGATTCTCCAAAACAGGTCCAAGCCGAAGGCAACCAGCAAGCAGCCTGTCAGAACGCTGTCATGGACTTAATTACCTATGACAATGGCATGCAAGGATTGTGGGCTGTTGATCACTTTCATCGGTCGATTGTAATTTGTGACCTTGGTGGCGGCAGTTACAGCTTTGAATTTACTGACTCAGGTTGGTTTGAAACAATTGGTGGACCATCTCCTGGGGGAAGCGGCAACGTTGACCCTGGTGTTACTGGAAGTGTAACAGGTGGCTCTCAACTGACTATACAAGGCGTTCTTAAAGATCCGATGCCCACTTACATAGTCCACGATTTTCGAAACGATAGTCCTCGTGACTATTTTGGACCATTTTTTGACTCAATCACCAGCCGGACCTACAACGATTGGGGCTGGGAATTTACCACATGTGATGGACGTCGTTGGACTGACAACGACGCCACAGAAACACTCTACTCACAAATCGGTCCAAATGACCAAATGGGGGATATCACTGGTTCAGAAGCAGATTGCCCCACACCACCAGCACCAAGTGTTGACAACTGGCCCGGTGACGACCGTGTGCAACCACATCGGGCGGACCGATTGGCGGTGTATTGTCGAGTAGACGAAATCATTGTCTATGGTGTCAATGATGACTCCGAAGGATTTTTACTCACAACTTTTACTCCCGATGAAATCGACGCAAATGGAGCTTTCCATTTTGTTCACGGTGGTGTCGTATCCATTCAAGAAGACACTCCTGGCATCTACTGGATAGTCTGGAATGGCGAACAACTATGGACGAAACTAATCGTTTTCGCACCTGAGTGCGACTATTAAGTTTTATCCATAACCTAAATTTTGAGGCAACAATCTTATTCAAGAGAGTTACCTCTTTTTTTTCTATAAACTACTGAATTAGGCTTAAGCCGGGTTTCATACATTGTCTGTTTCACCATAACCACCAGAAAAAAACTTGTAACTGGCTGACGGGAATCAATACAAAAATCATCAATCCCTTCATCTTCACCTATACCCATCATTCCGGTAAAGGCACACAGTAGCCTTATACGGAATCTATCGGCCTTTTTGTCATTCCGGACTTGATCCGGAATCTATACAATACAATTAACTCAATTCTCAATTATTTTTTATCCCTCACCAAGATG
>CBDUQH010000007.1:0-22742 GCA_965369335.1 uncultured bacterium | reverse complement strand
AAATAGACGTTAATAACTATAAAGGTATCTTTTTTTAGGTTACTGATGGGTGTTTGGGAAGGTTTTGGTTTCAAGGGAGGGGACTAAAACTAAACAGGTGTGAATTATAAGGACTTGTGTTTCCGACGTTGTTAAAAACAGTGCTGACCAAGGGTGGTTTTTGATTGTCAGAATTTTTGTTACTCTGCTAAGATTTTTTGGAGGTTCATTAGTAAGAATTAGCAGTCTTTTTTTTGTTTTAACCCTGGCTTTATTATTTTGAAGACATTTTGACTAAAGAGAAAGGGAATCAATCTTATAGGTTCTAAACTTTTTTTGTGGAGCTGGGGAGAACAAAATTTTTTTCAAAAAGATTTTGAATTTAAAAAAATTTAAGGGGATTGATGAGTTAGAGAAGTGAGGTGCCAGTCATTCCATTGGGGATTTCTAAACCGATTTGGGTCAGAATGGTGGGGGCAACATCTGAAAGTAAGCCCGAAATAGATGTGGTGTCTGACATGATTTTGTTGGTTTGGGTTGGTTTGGTCAATAAAGAAGGGTTTGCAATGATAAAAGGTACCGGAGAAATAGTATGTTTTTTATAGATAGCTTTGGTTTTGGGATCAACCATTTGTTCACTATTGCCATGATCTGCTGTAATAAAGAGGTAGCCGTTTTTTTTGCTGATGTAGTCCCAGAGAAGTTTGAACTGTTGGTCAACTATCTCAATGGCCTTGAGAGTGGAGTTGTAGTTGCCGGTGTGGCCAACCATATCGCAGTTTGCAAAGTTGAAGATGATAAATTGGTAACCAAGCTCAATACTTTTGATTACAGCTTGAGTAACTGCTGTAGCTGACATTTCTGGTTGGTTTTCAAACTGCTCAGGCTTTATTGAAGGGACTAGAAAGTACTCTTCCCCTGGTCGTTTGCTCTCTCTGCCACCATTGAAGAAGTAGGTGACATGAGCGTATTTTTCGGTTTCAGCGATGTGGATTTGGCTAATTTGATACTTGCTAAGGGTGTCGGAAAGAGTGTCGTATATCTGGGGTGGGGGAAAGGCTACCTCTACTGGAAGAGCTTTTTCGTAGGAAGTCATGGTGGCGATTAGTAGGTTTTTGGGGTGTCCTTCTCTGGTAAATCCAGAAAAAGCAGGTAGTGAGAGAGCTTGAGTTATTTGTCTGGCTCTGTCTTCTCTGAAATTAGTGAAAATCAAGGCGTCGTTTTCATTTAGGCCTAGGGGAGGGAGTTTGCCCTCTAGTATATGAGTAGGAGGGATATTTTCATCGTCTAATCCCTGATTGTAGTAGTGCTTTAAAGCTTCATCTGGGTGATTGAAAGCTTGTTGAGATTTACCCAAGAGTAAATTGTAGTATTGGGAGGTTCTTTCCCAGTTGTTGTTTCGATCCATTGCTATACCTCGACCGCACATGGAGGTAATTTTTATTTGTTTATGTTTGTCCAGGAGCTTGTAAATTTCCCTTAAGAAGTATGAAGAGTCTCTAGGACCAGAATCTCTACCGTCTAGAATCAGATGGAGATAAATGTTTTTGACCTTTTGAGAGGCTGCTAATTCTAAAACTGCAAGAATGTGGTTTAGATGTCCATGAACTCCAGAGGTAGAAATGATACCCATGACGTGGAGGTTGGAATTGTGCTGCTTGACGTGTTGGATAGTTTTTTGGAAGGCTTTGTTTTGGTTGAAAGAGCCATCTTCTATGGCTAAGTTGATAAGTGACAAGTTTTGAGGGATGACTCTACCTGTGCCGATGCTGATGTGGCCAACCTCTGAGTTACCAACTTCGCCAAAGGCGAGGCCGACCTCTTCTTCTGCGGCTTTGAGGAGATAATGGGGAAAGTAAGACCAGAGATAGTCGAGTGTTGGAGTGGGCGCTTGGATGATTGCGTTGCCTTCTGCTTGAGGAGAATAACCAAATCCATCAATAATTCCAAGAACTGTAAGAGGGATGTTCATGGAATGAGTATATATTGATTAGTGAACAGTGAATAGTGTTCAGTGGTTAGTACAAAGGCAAAGGGTACAGGTTTCAGGGTGCAGGTTTCAGTGGTAAGCTGGTAGTAGAGGAAACCTAAATGTTAAAACCTATAAACCTAAAACCAATCTTAAAATCTTTAATCTTTTTGCCTTTGGGGTTGATTCTTTTTGCATCTGGAGTGGTAGCTTTGGATAATGTTGGGGCCAAGATTAACCAAGTCTCAAGTGGAGTATTGATTAGGGTTTCGGGGAGGCATGCGCCTAGGTCTGAGATTGTAGTAGTAGATACTGGTAGTTTGGGGCCTTCAGGAGAAAACAAGGTGGTAGCGGCTGCGATAGATAAAGGAAATGGGGTCTTTGATTTTACCTTTAGGGCTAATGTGAACCAGTTGTCTAGATTGGAGATATTTGCGATTGACCCAGCAGGGGTGACTAGGCATTTGAGTGTGCCTCAATCTGGTTTAATCAATGAGTTGTTGCCACCTACTTTGGTGGTTGATCCAGATGTGGATTTACCAGATGGGGTGGGGGTGGGAGGATATAGTTACCCTGGATCTGTTTTGACCATAAGTATTACTGGAGATAATGGTTTTAGTCAGGTAGATGTGGTGGAAGCAGAGCTGGATGATGGATCCTGGCTAAACACGTTTGTAAATTTGGAACCTGGCGAGTATTTGGTTGTGGCTGAATCGAGTACTGGAGGGCTATCGAGTCAAAGTAGTGTGGAAGTTGAGGTTGTTGTTGAAGCAGAGACGGTTTTAAAGCCAATTGAAAACTTGGGTGATACGGTGTCAAAAACTGTAGAACAAGTGGTGCCTGAACAGTTGAGAAAAAGGGCTCAAGATGTAGCCCCTCAGGCAAAGGTGGTGACAAACACAGTGGCACCTGTTGTTAGCGCTGGATTATTGACCCAGTTGGCTTTGATTGCTAGAGATTTGATGTTTGTGGTGACCCAGACTTTTATATCTTTGATGCAGTATTTTGGCTTCTGGAGAAAGAGGCAGTCTTGGGGGATAGTTTATGATTCAGTTACAAAGCAGCCCGTGGTGTTGGCGACGGTGCGTTTGTACTCTTTGGGACAAGGTTTAAAACAGAAGTTGATTGAGACAGACGTAACGAGTAAGGCAGGTGTGTTTAGTTTTGTGCCAACAAAAGGCCAATATGTGATCAAGGCAACTAAGCCTGGATATAAGTTTCCCTCGATATTGGTATCTGGAAAAAACGATGGTGAGTATGCTCATGTTTATCATGGAGAGTCTTTTGATTTTGAAGGTGGCGGTAAAAGCCTTGAGGTGGCTTTGCCGATGGATCCGGCGAATGTGGAAGTGGGGTGGAGGTTTAAGGTGGTCAAGTTTTTAAGAGAGAGAATTTATATAGTTACTTTGGTATCTTTGGTGATTGGTTGGACGATGTCTTTAGTGGCAATAATTGGTGGTCAGGGCGGCATAAACGGCTTTTTCTTTTTGTTCTATACGTTGGTGTTGGTGGTTAAGGGTTGGCTGGCTTATAGGAGGGGACGCTCTTGGGGTAAAGTGAGTGATGTGCATGGTAAGGCTATGGCTGGAGTTCAGTTGGATTTGATTGACCCTAAGTTTGAAGTATTGGTGCAAAGGCGTGTGAGTGATCGAGAAGGAAGGTATCAGTTTATTGTTCCTGAGGGAGTGTATGTGATTAGAGTGAGTTCAGTTGGAGTGGAGTTGGTTAAAGGTCGTGGGAAGAAAGTTTATCAGGGACAAGAGATCGTGGTGAGTGGAGATAAGCCTAAGTTGATTGCATTGAAGGTGGTGGTGGAGAAGAAGGGGTGATTAAGAGTTGGTTAAAGGTTGTGAGGCCGGTAAGGTTGAGTGTAGATGAATTACAAAGGTGTAGAAGCCTAAAAGCACAAAAGAACAAAAGCGCAAAGTCGATAAAGAGCATAGGAACAAAAGTATAGAAAGTACAGAAGGTACGGGAAGTTGTGAGGTATGAGAGGTATAAGAGTTGGAAGCGCAAAGGTGTAATTGATGAAATACCTAGAAACGTTTGGAAATATAGTTGTTGTGAAGAGAGTAGTGAGGTAGTCTTTAAATAAGGGCGTGTTTGTTTAGCAGGTTGGTGATTGTGAGTGCTGATTTTGGATGATTATTGAAAAAGAGAGTGATTTTTTGATTTGGGTTTTTGTTGGGTGATTGTATATACAGAACTTTGGGGTATTTTTTGGGTGGAGTCTTTGGGGTGGTGATTAGAAAAGTCAGTAGCAAAATGGGTGGTTGTTTGCTGGCAGTGTTTAAAATTTAACTAATTATCAAACTATTTTTGTATCAATGTCAAAATCTAGTTAAATTTTGGACTTGCTATCAAATGAGTACTTTTTGTGCTATTTTGGGTGTATTGACGTGAGTTCAGTAAAGATGGTTGGTTAGTGATTTTGGGGGTGTTTTTGTAAGCCGAACTTGGATGGTTTTTTTGGGAAGGATTTTTTATGAGCAGAAAGAGTGGGGTATTGCTGGGTTGGGTCAGACACCCTATTTAAAGGTGTTGACCCAACCCTAGAATAACGTTTATTTCACTTTGTAAGTTGTGGAGGTTTCATCTTGATCGACGATTTCCAAACGATCAATTGATGTTTGGAAGATCAATTCGAAAAAGAGAAAGAATATATCAAACTTGTAACACAAGGCTTTGCCATTGTCATTGTGAAGGTTGATAAAAACATTTTGTCGCTCTCCTACGATTGGGCGATGTACTGTCAAGGTAACAGCATGTTTGTGATTACCAATTACTTCTTGAGCATTGAGTATCATTGCTCCAATCTCTGGATAGTGATCGCGCCATGAGCTAATATGTAAGGTTTGAAACTGCTTTCCAATGGTATATGGCTTGCCGATGTTAAGGATGTTTTTCTTTGAAAGTAGCTCACGAAAATCGTCGTTGTCAGTGCTTAATGTGTTTGTTGAAGCCATGACTATATCTTTCCTTATTGTGAATGAACGTTAAGAAAAGTATTTTAACATTATGGGATGAAAATGCCCAATTGTTATGGGATGTTGGTTAATCTACTCGAGTAAAAATATTGGTGGAAGATCGAAGTTGGGGACGGTGTTTGGATGCTTTAATGAAAAAAAAGGAGAATTAGGGGTGTTGGCGGGTTTTTAAAGTTGGAGAATTGGTTTGGGTGCACAAGCGGCAAGCATGCCTTTGTGCACCCAGAAGGGTAGTGGTGATCTATTGATGGAGGGTGTTTCGGTGGCGGTGTTTGATGACGTGAGAGATGCTGCCAGTATTGTTTCCGTCAGGGAGGTTCATGTTGAAAGGGGTGCCTGTGATTGTTTGGAAGAAACTGATAAGAATTTCAAAGGGGTGAATCTCCTCAGAATTGCCTCCTTCGATGATTAGTTCAACCTCGTCGTGGGGGGTGGGGTATAGGTTGTGGGCTATACGTAGGGAGATACTGACGTTGAGGTCTTGTGTCCAATGGTGGAGAGATTTTTTAGCATCCTCAACCCATTGAGCAATTTTTTTATCTGCTTGGGCAATTTGATGTAGCTGTTCTTGCCATTGTTGACCCCTATCTTTTAGAAGAGGTGGAGTGCGTCTGAAAAACCCCAATTGGATTAGTCTGGTGCTGATAAGGTTGTTGATGTTGCCAATATTAGGAAGTATTTCGAAGTTCATTGCAGGCTCCTTACACCTAAATATAGATCAATTTGGAAAGGTACTACTTTAGGGTTGATTCTAACATGTCAAGATAATGTGTTGAGTGGGTTTTTATTCTTGAGGGAATGGGGTAGAATTGGCTGATAAGAAGTAACTGGGTTTGCGTTTGGCTAGATTTGCTGTTCAATTGTTAGCTGTTAGTGGACAGCACACAGCTTCTGCTTCGGCCGGCTCAGCATCAGAATGACATGAGGTTGTATGAGTAAAAAATATGATCATAACCAGATAGAAGAGAAGTGGTTGGAATCCTGGGAGAAGGAGGGGTTGTTTGTGGGGCAGGCTGGAAGTGAAAAAGCCCAAAAGAACAAAAGCTCAAAGGCTCAAAAGCATAAAAGCTTAGATGCTAGAGATAAGATGTATTTGTTGTTTGCGTTTGCATATCCTTCTGGTTCTGGATTACATGTGGGACATGTTGAAAGCAAGACTGCTTTGGATATTTTGGCAAGGTATTACAGAATGAATGGTAAAGATGTGTTTTTCCCAGTGGGTTGGGATGCGTTTGGGTTGCCTGCAGAAAACTATGCGATTAAGACTGGAGTCAAGCCGGCGGAGACGACTCAAAATGCGATTGATACTTTTAGGAGACAGATAAAGAGGATTGGGATTAGTTACGATTGGGCCAATGAGTTGGCCACGAGTCATCCAGGCTATTACAAGTGGACTCAATGGATATTTCTTCAGTTGTACAACAAAGGTTTGGCCTACAAGAAGCCTGGGATGGTGAATTGGTGCCCAAGTTGCCAGACAGTGTTGGCAAATGAACAAGTGGTGGATGGGCATTGTGAACGTTGCGATCATGAAGTGATCCAGAAGCAACTTGACCAGTGGTACTTTAAGATTACCGAGTACAAGGATGAGTTGATTGAAGGGTTGGATCAAGTTGATTGGCCCAAGGCGACTGAAGAGCAGCAGAAGCATTGGATAGGGCGAGCAAAAGGTTTGGAGATTGATTTCTTGGTTGAGGATAGCGAACAGAAGTTGACAGTATGGACGAAGTTTTGGGAAACAGTGTTTGGAACTACCTTTGTGGTGATTGCTCCCGAGAAGTTTAATGAGTTGGGTTTGATGAAACTTGTGTCTGATAAGAACAAAAAAGGAGTTGAAGGTTATCTTGAGAAGGCGTTTAAGAAAACCGAGGAAGAGAGGAAAATTGGAGAGAAAGATAAAACTGGAGTTGATACAGGGATATTAGTGGTTAATCAAGTGAATGGAGACAAGGTGCCGTTGTATGTGGCTGACTATGTCTTGGCAAATGTAGGTACTGCTGTAGTTATGGGAGTGCCTGCTCATGATGAGAGAGACTATGCATTTGCGAAGAAGTTTGGACTGAAAGTTCGTCAAGTTGTTGATATTCAAAGTGAGACACATTCGATAGTGATTAAAAGGAGTGTGGATGATGAATTTGCTGATAAAGTAAGAAAGGCAGGTTGGTATGTGGTGGATTATGAGGATTGGGGGTATGGGATAGTAGTGCTTAAAGGAGATGAGAAGAAGTATATTGAGTTGATTCAGGCCAGTTTAAAACAAGGGCCTTGGTATGTTCACACCGATGGTGTGGCTAAAGTGGTGGTTTTTAAGGATAAAGTGTTTGAAGTGAATGACGAAAAACAAAATGACTTAGCAAAGGATTATGCCAGAACCATAGATATTCCAGAGGAACAGATTGACTGGGATGATATAGACAATTATATGTTTTGCCATGAAAAAGGTGGTCTGATAGTTAATTCAGGAAAGTTTGATGGGTTAGATGCTTGGACAGAAGGTAAAGAGAAGATGGCTAAGTGGATGATTAAAGAAGGCGTAGGAAGATGGAAGACTACATACAAATTGAGGGATTGGTTGATTTCCAGGCAGAGATATTGGGGGGCGCCGATACCGATTGTGTATGATCCCCAAGGCAAGCCGCATCCGGTGAAAGAAGAACATTTGCCTTGGATGTTGCCTGAAGATGTGGAGTTTAAGCCGACTGGAGAATCGCCTTTGAAATTGTCTAAGGCTCTCCAGGCTAGAGTTGAGAAGCTTTATGGCAAAGGTTGGACACCGGAATACGATACGATGGATACTTTTGTGGATTCGAGTTGGTATTTCTTGAGGTATCCGTTTGTAGAGGCTCAAAAAGAGATCCTTCGGCAGTCTGGAAACAAGGCAGTTTCCAGATCAGCTCAGGATGACAAGGCTGATTTAAAAAGCCTATCAGCCTTGTCAAGAGAAGAAATGGAGGTGTTGGGTTGGGATAGGGATTGGTCTCAAGATGAGAAGTTGCCGTTTGATAAGGAAGTGATCAAGAAGTGGTTGCCTGTCGATTTTTATATGATTGGGCCAGAGCATATTGTGTTACATCTTTTGTATGCCAGGTTTTGGACCAAGTTCTTGAGAGATGAGGGATATCTCTGCGAGATTCAGGATTCAGGATTCAAGATTCAAGATTTACCTGAGAATGTTGATCCAGATGACCATTCTACTCATGGAGGCTACTGGTGTATGAGTGAGCCGTTTATGAAGATGCGTCATCAAGGGATGATCTTGGGGCCAGATCACAAAAAGATGAGTAAGAGTAAAGGCAATGTGATTGATCCAGATAAGGTGATCGAGGAAGTGGGTGCGGATGCTTTGAGGATGTATGAGATGTTTATGGGGCCGATTGATGCGGATAAGCCTTGGAATACGCGGTCGGTAGTTGGAGTCAAACGGTTTCTTGATAGAGTGTATAGGCTAGTAAATGATCAAGTATCAAGTATCAATGATCAAAAAAGTATCAATAATCAAGTTACAAAGAAGTTGCACCAGACGATAAAGAAGGTGAGTGAGGATATTCCCAACCTGAAGTTTAATACGGCGATTGCAAGTATGATGGAGTTTGTGAATGAGTGGGAGAGAGGGGTGAAAGCACAAAGGTACAAAGGCTCAAAAGCTCAAATGCTTGGAATAGATGAAGTTGGGAAGTTAGTGAGGTTGTTGGCACCTTTTGCCCCGTTTTTTGCGGAGGAGTTGTGGGATGAGTTGAAGCACAAAGGTACAAAGGCTCAAAAGCACAAAAGCTTTGAGTCGGTACATCTGGCTGATTGGCCCCAGTGGGATGAGGAGTTGGCTAAAGAGGATGAAGTTGAGATTGCAGTTCAAGTGAATGGCAAGTTGAGGTCAACTTTGAAAGTTGATGCTGAGTTGGCCAAGAATAAAGATAAAGTACTTGAGATGGCTCGAGAAGATGAGAAGGTTCAAAGTTGGCTTGTGGGGAAAGAGATTCGAAAAGAGATATTTGTGCCTGGGAGATTGGTAAATTTGGTAGTGGGGTAGGATGGTTGAAACTGGAGTTAAGGAATCGAAAGAAGGTGAAGAGCCCAAAATGGTTTGGTGGGCTGATGAGATTGACAAAGAAGGTTTGTTTTTCTTGAGGACGATGGTGGAATCTGGTGATGAAGAAGGTAAGATGAAGCCTGTTAAGTTAATTGACTTGGGGTTTGTAGGTCGAGTGATGAGATTGGATAAGGATAATGTTTGGAGTGATGAGGGTGAAGATGTGGTGCTAACTCGAGTTTGCCGAAAAGAAAAAATAGGGCTCTACTCTAGTAAAAGCTTGAAGAGTGATGGAGTTAAAAGCTACTTGTTGCCTGAGTGGGGAAATCGGTTGTTTGCGGATTGGGAGCAATTAAAGCTTTTGCTTAGGTCTGGTGGTTGGGATGGAGATATGGATGATGAAAAAGTTGGGGATAATGGTCGAGATAGTGTGTTGGATATTGTACAAGCTTTGACCGATGAAAAGACTCGTTTGGCGGGTAAGCTGAGGTACAAACAGGGTCATGATGGGAGAAGGTCGAAGAGTTTGGGATTGTCTAAATATGATGAGATTGATATTTAGTCTGTAGAGTTGGGTTGCCAATCTTGGGTGTCGATGGCTTCTTGGACGTTGTCAAAAATGGCGAATACTTGGTCGAAGCCAGTGCAGTCGAGGTAGTCTAACCCCTGAGCTTTTAGGTTGGCGAAACATACTTGAGCCTTTTTGCTTGTTAGTCGGTTGACTTCAACTATTAGCTCTGGGCTAATTTCGTCTGGTACGAGAATTATTTGTTTATCTTGAAGGTCTTCGTCATAACATTGGGAGATTTGATCAGCTAGTGAAGAGTATTGGGTACCCTGAACACCTGGATATCTGCCTCTGGTGTTGATGATTAGGTGTTGGGTGGGATATTGATCAACTCGGATGTCACATTGGTCGATAGTTATGTCGATAATTCTTTCTAGTGGGCTAAATGTTTTTGTTTCTGACATGGTATCTGTATTTTATCATATAGGGTGTTTTGTGGATTTGAATCGTTAGTGTGTATCTGGTGTTCATTGTTGTTGTAGGTGTGGGTTGGTATACAAGACGAAGTGGAAATTAGTTTGGGGGGATATGTGGCTTTAAAAGAAGTGAAGCAAAATAAGGGGAGATGGCGAGGGTGATGGTGGTGGTTGGGAGGATGAGGGTGGAGTAGATGGGAATTTGGGGCAAGAGGACACCAATCTAGATTGGATTATCGATAACTCGATTGAGTTTCCAGATGGGAGTATTGGAGTACCTAGGTTGTCGATTTCTTCGGCTAAGGGGTTTAGATCAAGAGATTTTAAAGATCTGTGTGATAAGTTGGGTATTAGTACTATGTGGAGAATGAGCGAGTATGCTTCGTTTTTAAGAGAAAGGGGCCTTGGTCTGAATACATCTTTTGTGACACAAGAGGAGGCTTTGGAGTTGATGGAGGGGATTGGTGTGGCTATTGAGATGGCTAGTGTGGTTGAAGAGGTTGGTTTGCATGGGGAGGTTCAGGTAGATGTTGAGTTGCCAAAGAGAGATCGGGTTTTGTATCTGGTTGAAGGTGTGGATATAGAGGTTGATGAGCGAGTTGATCTTGAAGAGGAGCTAGAAGGAGACATGCCCAATGTTGAGTTGATAGAGGACGAAGAAGAGGTGGTTGAGACAGATGAAATTGTGGAGAGTTCTCCCCAGGAAGGTGTGGTGGTTTGGAGGAGTTTACAGCAGATTTTGAATAGGTATAGTAATGAAAGTGAAGATGTAGAGAGTGGTTTAAATGTGGATCAAGAGTTGGATGTTGAGACTGAAGGTCAAAATAGACCTTTTCTTGAGCTAAGCCCAGAAAAACAGGATTATTTGGTTGGTTATTTGGGTGGCTTAAGTGGTAGAAGTAGAAGGTTTTCGTCAGGGACTGTGAAGTACCTTTTGGAGAGTGACTTGGCCAGAGTAATAGTTTTGCCTAGAGGTGGTAGAGATTTGGCGAAATTGAATGCCTTGGGAAAGGTGCTTGAAGGAATGGAGTTGGAAAGTGATGATCGATTGATGTTGCCAAGACACGATGTTGAGCACGCAAAAGGTGCAAGTGGTTACCTATCTGAAGATGTTGCGTTGGAAGCGTTGTCCTTGTTGGCAATTGATGGGAAGGTTAATTGGGAGATGGTGTCTTCTAGAGTTGAAAATAGAGAAGAGTCGCATCAGGTTGAAATAAATAGAATAACTGAGTTGAGAGGACATTTATTCTGGCTAAGGGAGTATGTTAAGGCTTCATATCGAGGAGAGTGGAAGGGAGATATCTTGAAGGTATTAGGAAACTTGAGGGGGGAAAGAGCTAGAGAAGTAGGACTAGAGTTGGTTGATGGTTTGGGTCTTGAGGTGGGTGAAGATGATAAGGTGGTTTTGGTGGATGTGAATGATTTTGTGGAAGCGGTTAGGTTTGTTGATAGTCAAAGTCAGGTGTGGCTAGCTAATCCTGAGTTGGAGGGGAGTTTAAAAAGGACGATCTGGGAGTTTGGGGTGGATAGGCAGTTTGATGTGCCGAGTTTGATTAATTGGGTGAGTGGATCAAAAAGTTTAAGGTACTCAAGTGATAAGCAGTTTTGGATAGACCTAGCTAGCATGAAAGGTTTGGTTGATTTGGGTGATGATTGGGAAAAGGTGATAGACAAGTATGCTGATGAGCTTGGTGTTGGAGTGTACAGTAGTGGTCAAGCAGGAGTTGATAATCGAGACGATCAGGGAGATTATGTGAGTTTAAGAGATTATGTGAGGTTGGCTTGGGTGTTGGCTTGCGGTGGGTATAAAGTTGACTATGGAGTTGGAATGAGGACTGTTGTCGAGGAGGAGTTGGTTGAAGAAGTAGATGTAAGTGATGATGTTTTTGATGGCGATGATAGTGCTTTTGATAGAGAGATAATCTATCAGAGTAAGAGTACCGTGCAAGATGAGGCTGAGCCTGGTTCTAAAAGAAGGCTTGTTAAAGGTTTGAGAAGAGGTAGAACTTAGTTTGTACAAATAGTGATTGCATTGAATGTTCTTGTTTTGTTAGATTAAAGTATGAATGAAGTTGAGTTGCCTGATTTGGATAGTGGGATAAGCAAATGGGTGTCTGAGAATAAGCTGGTGGTGTTTATGGCGGGGATGGGAGGATTGATGGCTTTGATAGGAATAAAGGGGTTTTGGAGTGGTTTGGAGCCTGAGAGTAAGGTTGAGGTGCTGGTGGCTGATGAAGAGGAAGTTGATTTAGTGGTGTATGTTTCTGGGGCAGTAATGAGGCCTGGTGTGTATGAGGTTGCATCTGGAAGTAGAGTGGGTGATTTGATCGAGTTGGCAGGAGGAGTGGTAGAGGAAATGGTGGATATGAATCATGTTTCTAAGGTGATGAACTTGGCTTTGCCACTTAGTGATGGAATGAAAGTTTATGTGCCGTTTGTTGATGATGAAAATGAGCGTGCTGAGAGTGGGTATTTGGGGAGTTTGGGAGAAGATGTTGTCAGTAGTGGTGTGAGTGTGAATACAGCGTCTGTGAGTGAATTAAAGACTTTGAAGGGTATTGGTGAAGTGAGGGCACAAGCGATTGTTGAGCATAGGCCATATGTGAGTTTAGAGGAGCTGGTGGAGAAGGCTGGTTTGCCCAAGAGTTTGTTGGAGGAAAACCAAGGAGCGTTGGTCTTGGATTAATTGGATTGGTCAGTGTCTTGATTTAAAAAGTAAATATTTTTATGTTTTTGGGTTAAATTCGCCCGAAATGATTCTTGAGGGAGTTGGGTATTTTATGGGTAAGTTTCACGGTTTTTTCATGATTACAAAAAGCAGGGTATTTGTTTTATTTACTATCTTTTTGATATGTTTAGTTGGTGGTTTTTTCAATGCATTTTTCGGAAAAGAAGGGGTTAAAAATACAAAATGTGGCAATTTTTTGTTTCGGGTTTGGGGTTGTGACCCGAATGGTGATTTGTTGCAGGCTATTGAAGATGGAGACGAAGTGAGATTGCGACTAAAAGTGACCAAACAACCATATCTAAGTATGTACAAATACATCATAAAAGTTGAAGATTTTGAGATTTGGTTACATCTGGAAGATGTGATCTCACCAGGCGAAGAGCTAGAGCTGGTTGGCAAAGTTGAGGTCGAAGTGATGGGTGTAAATAATAGGCTTTTTAGGTTGAAGTATCCTACTATTTTGTCTGTTGAAAGGACTGCTTCTACTCGAGGTGATATGTTGGGTGTGGTCAGTAAAGTACAGAGTTACTTTAGCTTGATTTTAGGGCGTTTTTTACCTGAACCTCATGGTGGTTTAGTGGTGGGCATTTTGTTGGGACTAAAAAGCTCTATGAGTAGGTCTTTTTATGAATACTTGGTCAATACTGGTACAGTGCATGTGATCGCTGCTTCTGGTTATAATATTACCTTGGTTGCGAGGGTACTAATGGAGGTGTTTGGAAAATTCTTTAGGAAAAAAGTGGCCTTGGTGATCTCTTTGGTGGGGGTCTTTTTGTATGTTTTGTTGGCTGGTGCCAGTCCTGCGGTGGTTAGATCTGGAATAATGGGTGCTATAAGCTATACCGCAATCTTTTTTGGTAGAGACTATTTTGCCTCCTGGGCATTGGGTCTGACTAGCCTGGGAATGTTACTGGTAAGCCCTGGTTTAGTCGATGACGTGGGCTTTTGGTTGTCGGTAACTGCTACAGGTGGTATTTTGTGGTTGAGTAGACCGATGTTTGATAGCATTTATAAACTATTATTGCTGATTTTGAAGATTCCAGAGGAAAATAAGAAGGTAAGGAGCAAAAATGGTAAGAAAGATGAAAAGCGTAGGTTAGAAAAGTTGGCATTCTTTTTGGCTTTAGACTTGTCTGTTAGCTTGTCTGCTCAGATATTTACTCTTCCAATTATCATAAACGTTTTTGGGGCGATTGCAGTGGCTTCACCTCTGGTAAATATTTTGGTATTGTGGTTAGTTCCGATGATTATGCTTTTGGGTAGTGTCAAGTTGGTGGTAGGGTTAGTGTCTTCTTTTGGGGCATATGTTGTCAACCTTTTTCTATGGTTACCTCTGGAAGTGTTTGTACAGATTGTAGAGTTCTTTGGAAACATGAGCTATATATCAATAAGTTTATCAGACATGTTTGTTTTTGATAGTTTTGTATCTTTTTTGATATATTATTTCTGTTCGTATTTTGGGTTGTTTTCGGTTGTGATTTGGGTAAATTATGGTAGTTTTGGGTTTGGTTTCGGGCGTAGAAATACCCGAAACAAAAAACCTGGTGTGGTTTGATATGTTTAGTCAAAATTTCTAAAAAGAGAATAACTCTCAATAGTAAAAATACAGATACTTTTTTAGCAATAAAGGGGAGTTCTGTGCTGAAATGGCAAATTTATAAAGTTTGTGCTAAATATTTTATTTTGTCATATGATGCTTCTGAGTGTTAAATACCATTTCGGGTGTCAAGTGGCAAAAAATCAACTGCTTGTATGCAACCTTGTTAAAAAAAGGCTTTTATCAAGCTTATTTTTCTTGTTAGAGGAATGGTCAGGAATTAGGTCGATTTTGAAAAGTTTCTAAATCATTTAGTTGTTCCACGTCGCTTTTTGTCTGAAAGGGGGTTATGGTGGTCTGTAAGGTGGTGTAATTAAGACAAATAGGTCGTTTGTTTAAAACACTGCTGTCATTTTAATGCCTCTTTTGATAAAGATTAGCTTTTCAGTTAAAAAAGACAGTTAAAATATGAAGAAAAAACCACAATTATTCACCAGGCTAAATGATATATTTGAATATATTAAAGTCGATTTGATTGTGGAAAAACAAACAAATGAGTGTTTAAAACAGTTATCAATTACTTGTGTAAACTGCTACATTGTCAGAATACACAAGCATTTGCCAGACATTGATTGTTTGCATTCTGTAGTCTCTATTGCTAAATTGGTTGTTTATCAATATTTGTTGTGTGTTGTTATCAGAAAGAAAATTTGTTTGACAGTTTGGTATTTTTCCTCTGGTATGGGTTTGCAAATAAGGTAGGGAAATGATTGCTTGCCTGGAAGTTGATAATAAAATGTTGTCACTAAAGGTTTGTGAGTGCTTTTTTCCAGAGGTGGGGACGCTTATTTGGTGTTTAACGGTTTTTTGTCAGATAGTAGTAGGTTGCAGTGCATAAACGGGACATGTTTTTTGTCTTTTTTTAAGGTTGGGGCTTGAGCGACTTTAGGAGGCTTAATATTTGTTGACAATAATTTAACATATGGGTCTTACTCAGTGACTGACAAATGATGTTTATAATGTATCCTTATAAGCTCTGATAAATAGTTGTGGTTGAAATTTGAAAGTAGAGAATGGGTTTTACTAAATTTTCTTTACCGTGTGGCGCTCTCAAGGTTGGGTTAATCTTTTCCATTGAATAATCAAGCATTTTTTAAAGTGCAAGCCTGGGTAAATAATGTCAGGTAAGTAGTTATTTTTTACAATTTGTTTCCTACCTTGCAACTTGGTTAGGCATAGGCTATTAGCTAGAAACTGGTTTCTACAAGGGGATTTAGAATGTTTTTGAGCCGGTTGTCTAGTGGTTTAGGACACGTTTGCTTTTGAATGGCTTAAAAGCAGTTTGAACAGGCCTACCTCTGGAATAATCTCGAGATTAAGTGTAAAGTAGAGCTATGAAGAGGATTGTGGGGGTATCTTTGTTGCTTGTTAGCCTGGTGTGTTTCGTGGTGTTGAGATTTCCTGATTCAAAGTTGAAGATAGTTGCTTGTGGTGTCGGACAAGGGGATGCTTTCTTGATACATCAGTCTTTTTTTCAAGTTATAGTCGATAGCGGTCCAGAGGGGACTCTGCTACCGTGTTTGGGCAAATTTTTGCCTTTTTGGGACTCGAAAATTGAGGTTTTAATTTTGACTCACCCTCAAGCAGACCACATATCTGGAGCGGTTGATCTTTTTGATAGATACCAGATAGAAACATTGGTGGTAAATGGTGTTGGTAGTGATAGTAAATTGTTTGAAGAACTTCATAAAAAGGTAGTTGAGAGTAAAGAGACTCGGGTTTTGGTTCCCAAGAAGGGGGATGAAATTGTACTTGGAGAGTTAAGTATGAAGATGCTGTGGCCGTTGAAGCCAATGGGTGAGGCTAAATGGTGGAAAGAGGAGAAAGCAATCATAGAACTACAAAATATATCAAAAGAGACCGGGATAGATGATTTGAATCAAATATCAATTGTGATGTTACTTGAGTACGGTGGATTTAAAGCCTTATTTACTGGTGATATTGGTGAGGAGGAGGAGAAAGCACTTGTAGAGTCTGGACTGCTAGAGCCTGTTAGTCTCTTAAAAATGGCGCATCATGGGTCAAAATTTAGTAATAGTTCGAGTTTTATTCGTAAAGTGAGCCCACTCTGGTAGTGGTCAGCTCAGGAAAAAATAACAAATTTGGGCATCCATCAGATGAGGCTCTAAAAAGAGTCGAATTGGTTGGTAGCCAAGTGTTAAGAACAGATCAATTGGGAGATGTTGTGATAGTAAGCGATGGTGTGAGCTATTGGGTTAGATAGCTAGTGTGAACTTTCTGAAGAAATTACTTGCAAAGTATGAGTAGTGCGGTTGATGTTGATTGATTACATTGTTTGTAGATTGACCGCAATTGACAACTTGTATTTATTGGGTCAATGTTTAAGATTGTTTGCTAGGTAAAAATTAGGTATTTGTTTGTATTACTATATATTTTGATATATTAACAACTAAATGTAGAAGTGTGCTTAAGAATCAAAGAGAGGGTGTGCGAAGAAGAGAGAGTGATGAGTTGGAGCGAAAAAAGATGGTGGTGTTTGTTTAAAAGGTTTTGCAAATTGTTAAAAATTGGGAACAGAATCCGTTGATCTATTTTGATCTTAAAAGAAGTTTAAATTTCTTTAATGATATGTTTTATTTGGATAATGTTTGGTTTTAGTTTCGTGCTTTGTTCGGTTGAGAAAATGCTTTGCATTTTTTTGAAAAGTAGAGAGTAATTAGATAGTCATTTTGAATCGAGTAGGGGGTGTTTCCAGGCTAAATTGGTGGTTGACAGTCACTATTAAAACTGTTCACAATAGTGAGTAATGAAACTGTCCAAATTGACAACTATCAGTTTAACTAGTGCAGCACTCGCTATATATTGTATGGGAGTGTTTGCAGTACAAGTAGGGGCTGAAGGGGTAGATGCAGGAGTAGTTTTGGATGACTCTGGCTCTAATAAAGGGTTTGGCTTAACTGTTCAAAATTGGTTAGAGGATGTTCAAGCTAGATTTAATCGAAATCCAGAAGTTTTGGCTGTTCAGGCGGAGAGGGCTTTGGCTAGATTAGAAGATGCTGCTGAATCTGGAGATGAAGATGCAGCAGAAAGACTTGAGATGGCTAGAGCAAGATATGAAGAGAAACTAGCCAAGTTAAATGATTTAAGCGATTCACTTGATGAAAATCAAAAACAAGACTTGTTAGATAGGGTTGCAAAACATGAAGCCGTTTTGGAACATGTTTTTGAAAATGCACCTGAGCAAGCGACTGCTGGTTTGCAAAGGGCATTGGAACATGCAGCAGAACATAGACAAAATGTACTCAATAGAGTTTCCGATGAAAATAAAGAAGATTACCTGGATAGAATATTTGAAAACAGACAGTCTATCTTGGATAGGCTAGAAAGAGACTCTAGTGAGTTGAGTGATGAACAAAGGCAAAGGGTTGAAGAGAGAAAAGCTAGGTTGGAAGAACTAAAGGCTAATAAACTTGATCGTGAAGTAGGTGTAAGGGGAGACGGTGAAGGTGCCGCAAGAGAGAATTTGCAAAAGAGAATCCAACAAGACCAGATTGAAGCTAGACAAAAAAGTGAAGGGGAGAATAAAGATGCAAGAGAGAAGTTTAGCGATAGAGTGAGAGAAGTTGATGGGAGAAAAGTAGATAGAGTGGCTCCACTAGGCTCAGAAGATATTAGAAAAGTCCAAGGGGCAGTTGATTATCAACCGGTGGGCTTTTGGGAAAAGATTGGATATTGGTTGGGTTGGTAGTTGAGGGTTGATCTAAGTGGTGGACTTGGACTAGCTCTTAACAGATAAACAAACTCTTAAACCAAAAACTCGATTCAGAACAAACTTAAGCGAGGTTTTCGCAAAAAACAAAAAAGATTTTGAATGAGTTTGGGGAATAGAGGAGTTAAACCTGATAAAGGTGTTTAACTAAACCAGACCTAAAAAACCTGAGAAAATGACTACCAGGTTGGTATTAGATAATGGGTAGAGACTTCTAACATTGTTTAGTATCAGCCTCAAAGTGTTAAAGACTGAAAAAACTGCTTTAAAAAACTTCTTCTATAAAAGAGTAGTGAATGCTTATAGAAGCCTCTGAGGAGGCTTAGATGCTTGAGTGCAAGCAAGCTATAAGTGACTGTTTAAGCTAGGGAAGGGGGTTAACATTATGCCAGAGAGATAAATAAAGAATAGATTCTTTGGTTTGGGGAAGTATGTGAGTTTAAAACTTCTTCTGCCTAGTAGTTTTAGACGTGGACTTTAAGACTTTTTTGCTAAAAAAACAAAACAAATAATCTGATCAGAAATTTGTTTTTGCAAAAAGTCAGCAATTCGGACAGGAAAAAAAGAGTGATTTAAAGTGGCTTTTATGGATTCCAAGTAAGGGCTGCTTGTTTGTAGTGAAACTCGTGAGCCGAGGTGGGATTTTTTATACTCCAATGGAAGTTGGGGTGTTTTTGGTTGGGGAAGAGAAGAAGTACGGAAGGTATGAGAAGCCCAAAGGTGCAAAAGCTCAAAAGACTATCAGAAAGTACAAAAGCCCATAAGCCCAAATGCTTAGCAGAAAGTACAGGATGTATGAGAGGTACAAAAGCTCAAAGACGCAAAGGCGTAGAAAGAAGTACGAGAGTTCAAAATGGAAATACGATTGAAATACTTAGAGAAAAATAGGTACAGGAAGTATGGGAAGTACGGAGGAAAATTGCGTGCTGGTATAATTTGTGTCCTGCCTGAGTACTTTGACATAGATAATGCTTGGCCTGCTGAAATCGGAGGTGTTGAACCGCCTTTGGTTTTAGCGGGCTGAGAAGGATATGAATATGAAGTATTGGACTTGTTCTCAAGTTCGTGCATATTTTGCAACTGATCCAAGTTGGAGTATGTTTCGAACAATCCTAAAAGACATGATGAAGCGAGGTCAGAGCCAAGTCGAGTTGGACAACGTTTCCAAACAAATCTTTGCGGTTAAGACTCAAAGTGGTCCGATGGCAGTGATGGCTCCGTTAACTTGGAGTTATGAGCAAGGGCTAATTGAGTTGATGGTCTTTGCTGATGCGAGCTTGGATGATTTGACACTGCATCTGCCAAGTGGAGAAACTTGGGAGGTTCGCGGAGAAGACCGTATCGTGGAGTGGTTAGTTGAGGTACACTTGCCATTTGAAGGTTATGGAAAGCTTGAGTTTAAACTCGACGCGAAGCTTGGTGAAAATGATTGGTCGCTGCCATTTGCAATCGTGTTTGGTGGTGATGAAGATCAAGCAGAAGCAATTGAGACCAATGATCCTGTTTGGGATGGCTTTGCAGAGTTTAGTGTGAAGACGCAGATGGAGCCTATATCTCTAGTTGCACCTGATGGTTGGTTTGTAGAGGCGATGATGAGACAAGCTCAAGGAGACTGTTTTGTCTGCTTTAAAACCAACTGGGATCGGTTTATTACTGTCCGAAGTAACGGGGTGTCCTACAGAGTTTACCCTGATGTAAATGGTTGTGGAGGACTCAAAGTTAAGAGTCCAAATGCCGGAGAGAAAATCGTGGTCACAATTGCCTTGCTAGAAGGCTATCGTGAGGAGTTTAGTCCTTTGGAATTTGGTGTCGTGGATTTGAATAGTTGACTAACTCAAATTGGCGGTTGCCGTTTTGGGTTGAAGTAGAAGGAGAGGAAGATGCCTTTGTGTAGTCTTGTTGATACAAGTGATCCAATTTGGGAAACATTTCATGATCATTGGAATAATGATGCCAGTGAGCCTGATTTTCTAAGAGCCATGGTTAGAGTCGTTGATGGTTACTGTTGGGTCTTGTTTGAGACCGACGTTGAAACCTCTGTGAATGTTAGACTTGGTTCGTTCGAAGTTGATGTATTCCCAGACCTAGAAGACCTTGGTGGAGTGATGTTTCCATTGGAAGGTTTACAAGGCAACTTGTACGTAAAAGTTGAAGACTTGGCTAACGACATCTTGATCGAGATTGAGTTTGAGGTGTTTGTAAGTGACTTTTGAAAGTCTCAAAGCTTAAGTGCCCGCAGGGCTTTGAGTATCCGTATTATCTATGTAGTAGTTTCAAAACTGGAATTGTAAGCGCGATGCTAGATTTGCTGTTCAATTGTTAGCTGTTAGTGGACAGCACACAGCTTCTGCTTCGGTAGGCTCAGCATCAGAATGACAGGACGGGTTTTGAAACATGAGGCGCAAATCACAAGGTTGGTTTGCGCCTGTTTTTTGGAGAAAAAAGTACGGAGAGTACAAAAGGTTCAAAAGCGCAAAGGCGTAGAAAGAAGTACGTGAGATGCTAGATGGAAATATTGTTGAAATACTTAGAGAAAAATAGGTACAGAAAGTATGGAAGGTACAGGAAGTACAGAGGCAATGAGTACAAGGAGGGGGAGGAAATGACAAACCCCTTGTTGGACGCGAGCAGCGCTGCCAAAAGGGGTTTTGATTGGGCACGTTATTCGTTGGAATATGTCTGTTTTGGATGGTCGAGGACAACCTCGATATCAAAGGAGGCGTAGTCTGGGGTTTTTAAGTCGTCTTTGGTAACACTAACCTCAAAGGAGAGTGTCAAAGCAGTAACATCCTTAGTGGTAATTTCAGACTTTTCAATGAGTCTTTTGAGTGCGGGGATGGCAACTTGAGGGCTGTGTCCTCCTCCTCTACGCTCTTCGTCTCTGAAGAGGATTTTTTTATCGTGCTTGATTTGGACGATGATGTTGTTCCCACCTGCACCGAAAACTCTGATGTTGAATCCTAAGTGCTGACTGATTCTGCCAGGATACGAGATTTGCATAAGGACTCCTTTATCTAAAAAAGATTTTGGTTTAAGGAATCTCCTTTCTCAAACTAGACCTAAGATGATAACGTGCGGGGGGATTATAACAGATAGAAATGGGTCCATTTTCAAGGTCTGTCCTTGTGGGACAAATAAAAACCCCTCTTGAAAAAGAGGGGTGGTGAGGCAGGTGCCTCGATTCTTGTTTATTGATACTCGATGTTTGCCCAGCTAGTCGGTGATGGTTTCGGCTTCTGGGTCAACGGGAGTGTAAAGTTTGACATCCATTGTTAAGGTGCCATGCACCTGAGGTTCTGAGCCTTTAACTTCAGCGGCGATGGTGACACAAATTAAGGCTTTTATGCCAGGGAAGGCATCGTGCAAATCAGGGATAGTTTGTACTTTGTGGAGAGGGATGATGACTAAGGCTTCGTTGTTTTTGAAGCGAGTGTTTTCGCTTGACGCTATAACAAAATCGCCAACAATGATGTCGGCTGTGGCGAAGTAGCTTCGTGGTGCCGGTGTTATAGCAGTGACGGTAACGATTTGGGCTGCTTGGACATTCAAGGTGTCATTAGTTGTTGCTGTGAATTTCATTTGGATTTCCTTCCAAACTAAGTTAGTTTGAGTATCATTCTCGACATGAGACAGGGCATCTCGGGAATGATACTCTTTTTGGCAAGGTTGGGATAAACAAGAATGTAAATGAGCAAGTGGGATGATTTTATCTCCATTGTTAGTTTTCCTCAAGATTAGAGAGTCTGAGTGGTAGAATTGTGGCAAGAACATTTACATATAGGTAAGAAAAGAGATTGCCTGGTTTCTCAATTACCTATAAAAGAAACTTGAGTTGAGGAGAGAGTTGAGATGAGTCAGATAAACAACAATCTGTTGGAGGACTTTGTTGAGTTTGTGAATGAGTTTTATGACTTGTTTGTGGCTCTGACAAATATTGGTAGTAATTGGGGAAGAAAATGTGGTGCTTGTTATCATTATGATGATAAGTCTGTGACCACCTTTGTGTTTTATCCAACCCTGGCCAAGGTTGGGGAAAGCCTGGAGATTTGTATGTTGGTAAAAGAAGATATGGATTTTCCAAAGTTGCCCTTGACCTACAAGCCTCCAGAAAGAGGAGTCTCAAATAACCAAGTTGGTGCGGTTAGGAGACAGATACGAAAAAAAGACTACTTGTCTTGGTCACAAGTAAAAGTGGTTAGCACTTTGTTGGGCAAGTATGTGGTCTGGAAGGCTAAGTTTGAAGCACCTTTGCTTGATGGTGATTTGATCTTTAAGTTGATTCCGGATGGAGTGCATGCCAAAGACAAAGTTATCTTTGGAATAAAGATTGAGAAGTCTAAGTAAATGTTTGGTGGAGTGCGCGGCTAGAGATGGCTGCGCGCTCCGGATGGTACTGGAATCTCCAAAGCACAAAAGCCTAGAAGTGTAGAGGCTCAAAGGATCCAAAGCGCAAAAGTCCAAAAGAACAAAGGTGCAGAAAGAAGTACGAGATGGAAATATGTAGAAATACTTAGAAAAACAATAGGTACAGAAAGTACGGAAAGTATAGGAAGTACAGGGTGTGGTAAAATATCCTATAGTTAAGAAACATCCGAAAGGATGTGTTTTTGTGGAGACTATTTGCCTTTTTGGCGAATTGTCCCGACTTTGTTCTTTGACAAAACGGTGAACTAGAGTTCAATAGAGTGGCCATTTTGGGCTAGTCTATTGAACTCTAGAATTGATTAGTAAAGGATAAGTG